>JAPUIX010000043.1 GCA_027296625.1 Gammaproteobacteria bacterium
ATCTCAGTCGGGATCGTCCTTCTGTATATAACTACAACAATCCACTGTGCAAGGCGTGCCTACTTTATCTCCGCCCAAACTGACTACGCACAAGCAGTTGAGGCCATCATACGCAGTCAACCCTCGATGAAATTGCAGCTCATCAACGCGCGTGTTCACGTGACTAGCCAGCGTCCCTTACCAGATAGTTTGATTACCGACTACATCGGCGACCTCCTGCGCAAGGTCAGCGGCACACGACGGTCTAGTGATGCGGAAGCATTCAAATCTGAACTGACAGAACTTTATGCAGGCAAGCTCAAAGGGCCCCATGAAATTGGCTGGTTTATAGCTGACATTACTTTGAAATTGGGCCTGCTTGGCACAATCATCGGGTTCATCCTCATGCTTGGCTCTGTTGCAGGAACCTCAGACTTTGACGTCAGTACAATGCAAAAGATTCTCACGGACATGAGTAGTGGCATGGGAACAGCTTTGTACACGACGCTCGCCGGCTTGGTGGCTAGCATGTTACTGGCGGCTCAATACCATATGATGGATCGTGGTGCTGACGAGTTAATCGATAGGACTACCCGCCTTACTGAAGTCTTCATATTGCCCACTCTGATACGAGCTCGGTAGGCACTCCGTTATACTACGGAAAATTCTGATCACATGAACGCACGAAGTCGTTATTCATCGGATCCCTTCACCGATCTCTTGTTCAATGCATTGTTGGGTTTTACCTTCCTCTTTTTGATTGCCATCATGTTCATGAACCCGAAGGCCAAGTCGGGCATCATTGATCCGAAGGCAGAATATATGATCACTGTGAGCTGGCCCGACAACAATCCAGATGATATAGATACTTGGGTTGAGGATCCCAGCGGAGACATCATCTGGTTCCGTAACCCTGAAGCTGGCCTGTTGCACCTGGATCGCGATGATCGTGGCACAATTAATGACACACTTATGATCAATGGCATAGAGATACAAAATCCACTAAACCAAGAAGTGGTTACAATACGCGGGGTGGTTACCGGGGAGTACATCGTAAATCTACACTACTACGCGTCTGAGACGCTTCAACCTGTCACGGCCACCATTAAGGTCGCTAAAGTAAATCCCACGCTGGAAATTGTATACTACGGCACTGTCATACTTGATAAAAAGGGTGACGAAAAGACAGCCGTCCGATTTACGATTGGCCCGGATCACCAGGTTAAGGACATCAACTTCGTGCCAAAAAAGCTCGTGATACTCGGGTAGTTACAGGAGTACGCAAATGGTAACGCTCGGAATAGGCGGACTAATTGCAGCATACGTGCTCATCGCGCTTTTGTTACTCAGCTTGCTGCTCTACTCAAGCTGGTCATGGAAGATGAAGGCCGGCACAATTGTGGCAACGTCACTCTTTTATATTATTACTTACCTTTCATTTCCGCCCCTTTTAGGTTGGCCGACCGCTGCCCAATTGCCAAAGCGGTTTCAGCTAATCTCTGCATACGCCGAACAACCTAGCAAGGTAACCGGCGCACCGGGTAAGATTTTCCTCTGGTTAACCGATATGGAGAACCTGGTTAATCCCATGCCTCCCCGCGCCTACCGGCTGCAATACTCTTTGGAATTACATGAAAAGATTGTTTCAGCGCAGACGAAGATCAGTAAAGGTATGCCGCAGCTTGGCGAAGTTGAGAACCCCGGGGATGGGCCACTAGTAACCCCTCTAGATGCGCAACGGGCTGGACAAAAAAGTATAAACGTACAGTTTTACGATCTACCAGATCCGCTCTTTCCCGAGAAATGACGTAATGGGATGATACGTTCCGTTACCTCGCTCATACTTACGCTAAACCTACTGTTGTTAGCATACGCTCCAACTGTTTCACCAGGGACGATGCTGAGCACTGATGTCACGGTGCCGGCCTTGCCATTGGCTGAGTTTCGTCTTCCCGGCTACGACAGTGTGGCCAATGCTAAGCAAGTTCCAACAATTGTAACGGTGTCCAAAGATCCGTCAGCACCTGGCCACCAAACAATTCAGGTGGCGAATCAAACACCTTCAAGCAAGCGATGGCTCTGGTACAGCATCCCCATAGCGGTGATCATTCTGGTCCTTCTGACAATCGGGGCTCTGGGATTTCTTTGGCACCGCCGTGAGGTGGAACGCATTCACCAGGCGGCAAAGCCTTCTGCCCATCTCGTCCTGCAAGGTCATGATGAGACCCGATATCCTATTATGGCTTCAACCTGGCGCATCGGGCGCAGCAAGCATAACGAAGTGGTGCTTAAACATCACTCCATATCAAGCCGACACGCGGAGATCCACCAAACGCACCACGGAGGCTATAGAATTGTTGATCTCGATTCACTGAATGGCATTTATGTAAACGATAAAAAGGTAAAGAGCTGCAGTCTTGCCGAGGGAGATATCATTGATATGGGCGACGTGCGTCTTCGCTTTACGTTCGATGCAGGCGACTATCCAGTTGAAGAGGCTACATTGAGGCTACACACTAAGGGGCCATAACCGTATGCGATTTATGGTGTTTGGACTGAACACGCTAATGACATAGCTTTCTGACGCCACGCTTAACGAGCAATGTCCGTAGCCAGGGTCTCGATGAGGTTCTCCAGCTCGTTCTGTGTCATCGGGCCGTACCGGATATGAACCAGTCTTCCTTGAGGCGAAAATATGAACGTCGTAGGAATCCCTCTTAATGGCTTTCCACCAATCCGAGAGGCAATCTGCCTGTCTCCCAGTAGCACAGGAAAACTCACAAAATAGTCGTCAACAAAGACGGCCACGTCCTCAGCATTGGCATTGTCAAAACTGGGAAAATCGAGCGCTAGGCCAATTACGACTGCGTCAGTATCATGATGATCATCATGGAATGCGGTGAGCTCTGGCATCTCATCAATACACGGTGGACATTTAGGTCCCCAAACATTGAATATGACCCACTTGCCATGACCAATATACTCACCCAGTTGATGATCCAAACCATCCAGGTCTTTCAGTTTCGTGTCTAAGGGCGCCGCCCACAGAGCCATTTCCCACCACATGCCAAGTAAAAGACAGCTGACAAAAAACTTGCTGTTGTGCACCACCGACGACGTTACCCACATAGTCCGTTAGTATCTATTTTATGCTGCGGATCCCGCATACAGCACAAATGCGAATGCCGCCACTGAAAGTTGCCATTCAAAAATTCTATCCGCGCGTACGCTTTCCCGGTGCCCCAACTGGATCGAGTACGGCATCGATTGCACCCCAGTTAATTTTCCAGGCCTCTTCCTGGTCATCGGCTTTAAAAGTGTCACCGATCCAAAGCCCTGCGACAGCTGCCAAGTCATCCTCCAGATAAACGAGCGGGATCCGATCCCGTTGCCAGGGCGGAATCCCCGCTTCTTGAAATAACTTATTCAGGGGGCGTGTATGCAAACGTCCAGCGGGACGAATGCGTTCTCCGCCCCTGCGAAAACGAACACTGACCTTACCATCCCGGCAATAAGTCATCTTAATACCTGATCCCTTTACGCGCTTTGCTTCCAGGGTGCCGGTGGAAAGTTTCAGTGGCTTGACTAAATTCCATGACAGCGCAAGGGAAGGATCAATTTTCGGGAGTGGTCGCATCCCATAGATCGCATCCCTATATCTCCGTACCTCAGCCCCAGCCCAAGCGACGCAAGGCATACCATCCCACGAAGATTCCACGATATCTGTAAGGATATGCCGTACATGATCCGCGGACGGCGTCGGCAATCTGAGCAAACGCGTCCACGCTCGCACGACGAGCTCTCTGCGAACCTTATTCAGCTGACGAAGACCTTTTGCCGACAGCGTACGGCGCTCCGCGTCATACACCGAATCCAGGTCACGTTCCCCGAGCTGCTCTATGAGCACCGCTACATCTGACTGGTAGCGAGCCGCACGTGTAAGGGTATTCCCCATTCCTGGCCAGCGCTCCCGCAAAATGGGCATGACATTGCGCCGCAGGTAATTGCGCCCAAATCGCATATCGACGTTGCTCTCATCCTCGATCCACTGAAGCTGTTCCGCATGAGCATAAAGCGTGAGCTGCTCTCGCGAGAACGCGAGCAGAGGACGGATCAGCCACCCTTTCCCAAACTCGATGCAGGCTGGCATTGCTGAAAGCCCGCGCGGGCCGGCACCACGCAACAGTTGCAATAAAACGGTCTCCGCCTGGTCATCCTGATGATGGGCCGTTAAAAGCACGTGGCCTTGGTCCATTACGGATGCAAGCGCTCGATAACGCAGTTCTCTGGCCTTGGCCTCGATGTTTTGACCAACAGGCCGTTCACCGCCTAGGGTGATAATCTCACACGGTATCGCTAGCCCTCGACATACTTGCTCGCAGTGCCGGCTCCAGCTACCAGCTTTGTCGCTCAGGCCATGATTAATATGGACTGCTTTTACCTCCGATGCACCGAGGTGCGGTGACAGTACATGCATCGCATGAAGCAGGACATGGGAGTCCATCCCGCCGCTGTAGGCAATCCAGTAACAGGCCGTTGGCGGCAGACCCTTTAGGATCTTAAGGAGCGACAGAGGGGAAAAAGACGATTGAGCCACCCTGAACTACCATTCTATAGACGCGATTAGCCACCTTATCAGCCTTATTCAGTGTAGTGCCCATACTGCATCAATCGTGCTCGACGCGCCGCAAGCAGATGTTCAGGATCTGGATTGTCCAGTTCTGCTAGCCTTTCCAGAGCCTGAATGAGAGACGCTTTAACCGTTTCAACCATACTATCAACATCACGATGGGCGCCCCCTAAGGGTTCGCTGATTATCTGATCAATAAGCCCTAACTTTAGCAGCCGTTTCGCAGTAATTCCCATCACCTCGGCGGCCTCAGCAGCCTTTTCCGCGCTCTTCCATAGGATCGAGGCACAGCCCTCTGGAGAGATAACCGAATACGTACTGTATTCCAACATCATTAACCAATCCGCGACACCTATTGCTAACGCTCCGCCCGATCCGCCTTCGCCGATAACCGTTGCAATGATAGGGGTATTTAAACCGGGTATGACGAATAGATTCCTAGCAATAGCTTCGCTCTGTCCTCGCTCTTCTGCACCGATTCCCGGATAGGCTCCAGGCGTATCAATAAAAGTTAAAATCGGAAGGTGGAAGCGCTCGGCTAACTGCATTACCCTTAGCGCCTTCCGATAACCTTCCGGACGCGGCATTCCAAAGTTACGGTGGATTTTCTCCTTAGTATCCCTTCCTTTTTGATGCCCCACGATGGCGACGGATCGGTTTTCGAGACGCGCAAGGCCACAGACAATGGCCGGATCATCCGCGTAACTCCGATCGCCGTGTAACTCATTAAAGTCCGAGAAGATCCGCTCAATATAATCAAGTGTATTCGGGCGTTGCGGGTGGCGAGCAATTTGCGAGATCTGCCAGGCAGTTAACGATGAAAAAATGGCTTCCGTGAGCTCTCTGCTGCGCTTCTGTAACCGAGCAATCTCCTCATTGATATTGATCCCCTTGTCGTTACCAACATAGCGGAGCTCTTCAATCTTCGCCTCTAGCTCAGCAATCGGCTGCTCGAAGTCGAGAAAATTCAATTTCAGGTTCATGGTATAATATGAGTTCTAACAGCGTGATTTTAATAAACTTACAGCCAAATTACCCGCCTGACAAGCAGAAAACGCACGCCTATGAGTTTAGTACTCAATCTGAACACTCCGTTCACCAAAGGTGGCCTTAAGTGTATCCAGCAAGCTATCAGTAAGAGTAACCCGCCACTGCTCGCCCAACCGCAGATGGGCTTCAGCGCGGGCATTTAGATAATGGACTGCGACTGGACATCGACCCTCCCTAAACGGATTTAGAATCTCCTTCAGTTCCCTGACGAATCCATTACCGGTAGAGTTGGTTTCGATATGTATTAGCAAGCATTTCGCAAAGGTCGCCCGAGCTTGGTCAATATCGTAGATTTTGGCAGCTGTAATAGTGTTCCGCCCACTATCATCATTTACGCCCACGCTACCCTCCACCACGATGAGTCGATCCTTGACCACTAAACTACCGTAGCGCCGAAAGACATCGGAATACAGCGTAAGTTCCGCCTGCGCTGTTCGATCATCCAATGAAACAAATGCAATTCGACCTCGACGACTGTTCCTTGTTCGTATGGTCATTACCAGGCCAGCAATAATAACGCTTTGCTTGGGCGCTCCCTTCAGATCGATTAAACAACCGGTGGTCATTGCAGAAAGCTCAGTCTCATAACGATCGATGGGATGTCCGGTTAGATACAAACCTAGGGTTTCCTTTTCACCTGCAAGCCGCTGTGTGTCGGACCACTCTGGAACCATCACAAACGGTGGAGACAGGGGTTTTTTAGCCCTTCCCGTTTGTGTGACGCCGCCATCCGCATTTAGCCCAAATAGATCATTCTGGCCACTAACATGATCCTTTAAGTGCTGTTCGGCGATCTGAAAGGCATTATCTAGAGATGCCATCATGACGCTACGGCCAGGTCCCAAGCCGTCAACAGCACCTGCTCTGATCATGGCCTCGACCGCGCGTCGATTGGCCTTTTTAGGATCAATGCGGCGGCAAATGTCAAAGAGATCTCTATACGGGCCATTGCTTTTTCGCTCTTGTACAACAGCGTCAATCGCCGCCTCACCCACACCTTTAATGGCTCCAAGTCCATATGCGATACTTGACGCATCATTAACCATAAAAGCATATCCGCAGAGATTGACATCCGGGGGGAAAACCTTTATCTGCATACGCCTACATTCGTCAATCAGTGTTACTACTTTGTCTGTATGATCCATATCTGCGGACAGTACAGCGGCCATAAACGCAGCCGGATAATGTGCCTTAAGCCACGCCGTCTGATAAGCGATTAGCGCATAGGCGACGGAATGGGATTTATTGAAACCGTAGCCTGCAAATTTTTCCATCAGATCAAATATCCAGCTCGCCTTGTGTTGATCTATCCCGCGAGCCATTGAACCTTCGATAAATACTTCACGTTGTTTTGCCATCTCCTCCGGCTTCTTCTTCCCCATGGCACGACGCAACAGGTCAGCAGCACCTAACGTATAGCCAGCCAGCACTTGGGCAATCTGCATTACCTGTTCCTGATACAGTATGACGCCATACGTCGGTTTCAATATGGATGCGATTCGGGGATGAAGATATTCCACCTGTGCGCGTCCGTGCTTGCGATCAACAAAGTCATCAACCATGCCAGATTGCAAAGGTCCCGGCCGAAACAGCGCTACAAGGGCAATGAGATCTTCGAACACATCAGGCTGAAGACGTTTGATAAGCTCCTTCATTCCGCGGGATTCTAGTTGAAAGACGGCTGTCGTCTCGCCCCGCATGATCAGTTCGAAAGTTTTCGGATCATCCAACGGAACACGTGCGATATCTAACCTAGCTTCACCTACTTCATTCCGCCTGCGATTTATGTCACGCACGGCCCAATCGATGATCGTGAGCGTCCTCAATCCAAGGAAATCAAACTTGACCAGTCCTATAGCTTCTACATCCCCCATATCAAATTGGGTAACTGCACTGCTAGATCCTTGTTCGCAATAAAGTGGCATGTAGTCAGTCAGTGTGGAAGGAGCAATAACCACTCCACCTGCATGTTTACCTGCGTTTCTCGTCAGCCCTTCAAGATTGCGCGCGAGATCAATAAGAACCCGTACTTCCTCATCTTCCACGTAACGGCGCTGGAGCGCTTCCTCCTCATCCAAAGCCCGATCCAAAGTCATATTGAGGTCAAAAGGAATAAGCTTTGCGATTTGATCGACAAAACCATAGGGATAGCCAAGCACACGTCCGACGTCACGTACAACGGCCTTTGCCGCCATAGTCCCGAATGTAATGATTTGAGACACTCGTTCACGCCCGTAACGTTGTCCCACGTACTCGATGACTTCGTCGCGCCGATCCATACAAAAATCAACATCAAAATCAGGCAGTGACACGCGCTCTGGATTAAGGAACCGCTCAAACAGGAGGTCATACTGAATAGGATCCAACTCTGTAATTCCAAGCGCATAAGCGGCAAGTGATCCGGCTCCTGAACCACGTCCAGGACCTACGGGAATGCCGTGATCCTTAGCCCACTGAACGAAGTCCTCGACGATCAGAAAGTATCCCGAAAAACCCATACTCGTAACGACATCAAGTTCTGATTCAAGGCGCGAAAAGTAAGTTTCTCGGGTCTGTGCAGATTCAGGCGCACCTATTTGAATCTGTGCGGCCAAGCGCTGTTCCATGCCCTTAAGTGCTTCATGCCGCAACCACTCTTCCTGGCTGTAACCCTCCGGCACTGGAAAATCTGGAAGGTGGTAATCACCAAGACTCAAGTCGACATTACAGCGTTGTGCAACGGCGAGTGTGTTCTGAATTGCCTCAGGGATATCAGCAAAGAGCTCTACCATCTCCTCTGGGCTACGGAGATATTGCTGCCGCGTGTAAAGGCGAGGCCGACGAGGATCCGCCAACGTACGCCCTTCCTGGATACATACGCGCGCCTCATGGGCCTCGAAATCCTCGGCATTTAAGAAGCGGACATTATTAGTCGCCAATACTGGTACATCCTCGGCTAGGGCAAGTTCAATGGCAGCATGGATATAGTCTTCTTCTCCTGGCTGACCGATTCGCTCCAACTCGATATAATACCGATCCGGAAATAATTCCTTCCATTCAGATAGTAATTGCCTCGCTCTCTTTACGTTGCCGCTTGCTAGTGCGTGAGCAATATCGCCTTCACTCCCACCCGACAACACAATCAGTCCGTCACCATGCTTTCTTAACCAGTGCTGACACACTAAGGGCCTGCCACTGACCTGACTTTCCGTATAGCTTCGAGTCAGAAGCTTCGTTAGGTTGCGATAACCGGTGAGCTCCTGGCAAAGGACAACGATGCAGCTTGGGTGCTCGGCATTTTTCTCATTGAAAACTCTCAGCTCCGCACCGATGATGGGTTTCACGCCGAGCTCTTGGGCTGCCCGATAGACCTTTACCGTTGAAAACAGATTACTTTGTTCAGTAACGGCTATGGCCGGCATCCCCGCTTCAACGACAGCCCCGACTAAGGGCCTGATCGGCGCCAGTCCATCGACAATGGAAAATTCTGTGTGCACACGCAGGTGAACGAAGCTCGCATCCATATTGCTAGTCTCAGCAGTCAGCCACGCATTTGCAAGTAGCGCTTGACGGGTGCATACGAGCGTCGATGTATCGGGGATATACCCAGTTCAGCCAAGGCTGCAAGATGCGCACGGGTGGGATATCCCTTGTGTCGTGCAAAGCCATAGCCGGGATAAAGTTCATCCATTGCGGCCATTTCCCGGTCACGGGCCACCTTGGCAATGATGGAGGCGGCACTGATGGCAGGTATCCGGAGATCACCCTTAATGATGGCCTCTGCCTTACATGGTAGCTGTGGGCAGTAACCTCCATCCACCAAAACGCGGTGGGGCTTGATAGCCAATGCTTGCACCGCACGACTCATGGCTAAAAGACTTGCCTGAAGAACGTTTAGCGCATCAACTTCTTCCACCTCGGCACGGCCCAGTGCCCAAGCAAGTGAGGTCTCTGAGATTTCTTGCGCGAGCGCTGCCCGGCGTTTGGCACTGAGTAACTTCGAGTCGGCGAGCCCATCGACCGGTGCCAAAGGATCCAGTATGACGGCTGCCGCGACGACGGGCCCGGCAAGCGGGCCACGCCCGGCCTCATCTACACCTGCGGTAAGCAACTGATCCGCATTATTTTGGAGTCTGCGGTGCCCTGTCATCACCTCAGACGCTTTGAAACGGTATTCGTGCCAGCTCGAGTGGCCAGCCTTCGCAGAGCCCTATGATGGTACATGGGTTTAGGAATCCACTCAGCCACTAACACATGCCCTGCCCGATACAAGAATTCGAACCCCCGGGAAAACTCAGGGTAAACCCGCCTAACCAGGACAAGAGATGCCTGACAATGCGTGGTTCACTGACGGCATATCAGAGCGGGTAAAAATGCCACATTACTGGTTAGTAGGCGCTTGCGTCGCGCAGGCGGCTCCTAACGTACTATCCCACGCTTGGACTGTCTCACGAATTGAACCAGCTGATCGACCTCTGGACATGCTTCACTGAGATCTTCCAACTCCCCAAGCGCCTTTGCAAGGGTCAACTTCTGTCGATAAAGCACTTGGTAGGCCCTTCGCAAATTATTGATTGTTTCCGTACTGAAACCGTTGCGTCTAAGTCCTTCTCGATTGAGTCCACGTGCTTTTGCGGTGTTGCCGGATACCATCATAAAGGGGGGTAAATCCTTGACTACGACCGATGTAATTGCAGAAAAACTATGGGCGCCAATTCGACAAAATTGGTGTACGCCGGTAAACCCTCCGAGGATCGCATAATCTTCTACTATTACGTGGCCAGCCAACGTTGCATTATTAGCAAATACAGCATGATTGCCAACGTGACAGTCGTGCGCGATATGGACATATGCCATTATCCAATTGTCGTTGCCCACCTTCGTTTGACCGCCACCCTGAACCGTTCCCCGGTTCAGGGTGCAATACTCACGAATTAGGTTGCGGTCGCCGATTTCAAGTGTTGTCCAAGGTTCGCCCCCGTACTTCTTATCCTGGGGATCACCGCCGATCGAGCAAAATTGGAAGATCTTATTATCGGCCCCGATACGGGTTGGCCCTTGGATTATTACGTGAGGTCCAATCCAAGTGCCCTTTCCGACATCAACATCTGCACCAATGATCGTGTAGGGGCCGATCTGCACGCCTTCGGCGATCCTAGCGCTCGGATCAACGATAGCGCGCGGATCGATCAAGAACTATTATCCGTCTTTGCTGTCATCAATTCGCAACTTGCAACAAGCTGATCATCCACTCGTGCGGTGCCCGTAAATCTCCAAATTCCTCTGAGCTCTCGCATGAGTCTGACGTCAATGACAAGCTGGTCGCCAGGTTCTACAGGGCGCTTAAACCGCGCCTTGTCAATACCAACTAGATAGTACATGGAGTCTTCGTCAGGCGGTTCCTCCAACGTGATGTAGGCGAGGAGCCCGGTCGCTTGCGCCATGGATTCAAGGATCAATACACCCGGCATTACCGGTCGAGGGGGGAAATGGCCCTGGAAAAATGCTTCATTAATCGTAACGTTTTTGACTGCGACGAGGGACATGCCCGGCTCGCAGTCCAATACCTTGTCAATCAACAAAAATGGATAGCGATGGGGGAGGCGCTCCAGGATCTGGTGAATATCCATCGTGCGCATGCGACTCAGTTTGTTTTTCCGAATCACCATTGCAATCTACAGCTCACAAACAATAAACCAACATCGCTTTCAGTCCTTTACGTCTTTCTCCAACGCTATAAGCCGTCGCGCCATATCATCTAAGTGGAGAAAACGGGCAATGTTTTTCCGCCAAATGCGATGCTCCGCCACTGGAATGCTTGAGGCGTAACCGCCCGGTTTCTTGATTGAGTTCCCTACGGCGGACATCCCGGTGATAACAACATCATCGGCAATATCAATGTGCCCCCCGATACCCGCACCCCCGCCAATCGTGCATCGCTTCCCAACCGTGGTGCTACCGGCAATGCCGACACACCCTGCGATGGCGCTATGGGCGCCAATACGCACATTGTGGCCGATCTGAATCTGATTATCGAGTTTTACGCCATCTTCAATGATTGTGTCTCCCAAAGCGCCTCTGTCAATCGTTGTATTAGCACCGATCTCGACATCATTGCCGATCATCACATTGCCAATCTGAGGAATCTTTACCCATATACCGTCATCATTTGCCATCCCAAATCCATCAGCACCGATTACCACCCCCGGATGAATAATGTTTCGTCTTCCAATGACAGTCCCATCCAACACCGTCACATTTGCAACCAACCGAGTATCTTCGCCGATGCGCACGTTCTCACCGATGACACAGCCGGGACCAACGAACACACGAGCAGAGATCTGCGCCCCTTCGCCAATCACCGCCTGTGGGCCGATCGATACGCTCGTATCCAATTCAGCGTCTGGGCTCACCGAGGCGCTTGGATGAATACCCGGCTGGACCGCCTTTGTTGGGTTTAATAGTTCTATCGCGCGGGCGTAGGCCAAATACGGATTGCTCGTGACCAACGCATTTGTTGGACAAGCGGCCTGATTTTCACTTGACAAAATTACTGCAGAGGCACCGGTCCCATTGAGGTATTTCTGGTAGCGGCGGTTACATAAGAAAGTCACATCACCCTCGCGGGCGGCCTCGAGCGTTGCAATCCGCTTAATGCGGCATTCGGGATCGCCGTGCAACTCCGCCTTGATAAAGTCCGCAAGCTCAGCCAGCGTGCAGGTAATCACCCGTCTTCCTCAATATTACTTACCGCCCATCTTCCCTTCGTTCCCAACCTTCGCCTGGTAGTCTTGCTTGAGTCGCTGGATGACCTGATCGGTAATATCAACTTTATTGCTCGCAAAGATGACACCCTCACCCAGTATCAGATCAAATTGCCCCTGTTGTGCTACCGCCTGAATCGCCTCGACGACAAGCTTTTGTATCTTGCTGAACTCCTCATTCCGGCGCAGATTCAGATCGTCACGAAATTCGTCCTGGCTTCGTTTCAGTTCCCTCTTCTTACTAAGGGCATCACGCTCAACCTTCGTGCGCTCCGCATCACCCATAATCGCCCCATCCTTGGCCAAGCGGTCTTCCAATTGCTTGAGCTGCTTTTGCGCTGCGACAAGTTCACGATCTCTTGAAGCAAACTCCTTTTCAAGCTTTGTCCTCGCATGTTCTGCTTGAGGCGCTGCCTCCAGGACCCTTACGGCATTAACAACACCTAATTTATAGTTCTCCGCATAACCACCGGGGGAAAAGACCAAAAGACAAACCACGAATATCAGCGATAATGTAGAGATGGTATTTTTCAAAGCTCTACTCCAATCAACTAGAATGTGGTCCCAAAAGTAAACTGAAATTGCTGAATCTCATCACCTGGTTGATCATTAATCGGCTGGGCAATACTCAGGGAAAGTACGCCAAAGGGAGAGATCCAGATCCCTCCAAGACCTGCAGCGTAGCGGAGCTCGCCCAGATCGATATTGTCTTGCGAATTGTAGACATTGCCCCCATCTACGAAACCAGACAGCCGAATGGACTTGATATCCCGCAAAAACGGCACCGGTATAATAACCTCGGCATTGCCGACCAGCTTTAGATTACCGCCAATAGGCAGGTCCCTGGAGTCTCGCGGGCCCAAAGTGTTCTCTTCGTAGCCCCGCACTGACCGTGGACCGCCTGCATAAAAGTTCTGAAAAAACGGAAATTCGCTAGTATCCCCATAGGCATCACCCCATCCGAAATCACCCTTCAGCAGCAAGGTATACTCCTCAATCAAGGGATAGAACCATTGGGTCTGATAGGCGAGCTTGTAGTACTCCAAGCTACCAAGGGACGTTGCGATCTCCCCAACAAGACTGTGTAGTGCGCCACGATCCGGCAATAGCGCCGAGTTGCGGGTATCATAAGAAAAGGCCCCAGTGGCAAGTAACGTATCATATTGGCTGCCATTCTGTTCGACAAACTCGATGATCTCATCCGCAGCAGTGAAGGGATCTAAGTCAATCGTGGTGTTCTCATAGTCAAGTCCTAATCTCACGCGATTAAACTCTGTGACAGGGATCCCAAATGTAACACCGCCACCCCAGACTGTTGAATTAAACGCCGTGACGTTTGCCTGCTCGGCATCAGTCTTCCGGAAGAAACCTTGAAATCCCCGCCTTACACCGTCGATCGTCCAGTAGGGATTCCAGAGTCCAAATTGAAACCGCCGGTTCACTTCGCTGTTATCAAATCCAAAGCTAATCCGTTTCCCGCTACCTAGAAAATTATCCTGCGTGATACTCGTGCTGAAGATAATACCCGAGGTCTGCGAGAACCCCACGCCAAGGCCAAGATTGCCCGTAGAGTGTTCTACCACCGAGAAATTCACGTCCACTTGGTCCGTTGAACCGGGTACGGCCGGCGTCTCCACGTTAACCTCCTTGAAGTAACCGAGCTTGTTCAAGCGAACTTTTGATCGTTCTACTTTGCTCGTTGACATCCAAGCGCCTTCTTGCTGTCGCATCTCCCGCCGCAATACTTCGTCCCGCGTCGTTGTATTCCCTGTGAAGCTTATTCGACGCACGTAAACTCGTTTCCCCGGATCAACGAAGAACGTAATCGCAACAGTTTTGTTTTCATTATCTATCGCTGGAATCGCATTGACATTCGCAAATGCATAGCCATCAGTTCCGAGACGTTCTGTAATCTTAGAACTGCTTTTTGTAAGCGTCTTGCGTGAGAAAAGATCCCCTTGTCTGATAACCACGAGCCCATATAAATCTTCGGGTGGAACGATCAGATCGCCTGCAAGTTTGACTTCTGAAATATAATAAGCATCGCCCTCGGTGATATTGACCGTTAAATACACATCCTTCTTGTCCGGTGTAATCGATACCTGCGTAGAGTCAATATTAAAATTAATATAACCATGATCGAGATAGAATGAGCGTAGAGATTCAAGATCTGCAGTAAGTTTCTGCCTTGAATATTGGTCAGATTTTGTAAAGAACGATACAAGCGTCGGAGTAGTCAACTTAAACGTTTTCAATAGTCGCTTTTCGCTAAAGACCGTGTTACCAACGATGTTAATTTGAACGATCTTCGCAACCTGACCTTCAGATATATCAATGCTCACATCGACGCGATTCTCATCTACTGTGGTGACCGACGTTTTAATCCTCACACCGTACTTGCCAAGGGAAAAATATTGCCGTGTCAGCTCCAGTTCAACTTTATCAAGCAACGCCGCATCATAAACTCGACCTGCCGCAAAACCGATCTGTTTAAGCCCCTCCAGCAGATCTTCAGTTTTAAGGTCCTTGTTTCCGGTCACTGTGATATCGCCGATGGCTGGGCGCTCCACAAGAATGACGACTAAAATGTTCCCATCACGCTCCAAGCGAACATCTTTAAACAAGCCAGTCTTGAACAATGCCCGTACGATTTCACTTGAGCGGGACTCATCAAAGGTGTCGCCCGCTTTCACTGGCAGATAATTAAAGACGGTGCCGGGTGTTATACGCTCTAGACCTTCTAGGCGTATGTCCTCAATCTCAAAACTCTCCATGGCGAGTACGCTGGACTGGCATAGATAAAAGACGACAAACAGATAAACTACATTCTTAACAAATCCATGCATCTATCTGTCTTTTAAGTTTTTTGTTATCCATCTGCCCATCAGCCCATGAGACGTGCAATGTCATTATAAAAAGCAAGGACCATCACTCCCAAAAGCACGGCTAGCCCGATTTGCTGGCCAACCAGCTGTGCCGCTTCGGACACTGGGCTCCCTTTGACGAATTCTATAAGGTAATACATTAAATGGCCGCCATCTAGTAAAGGGATGGGCAGGAGGTTCAAGACACCGAGACTGATGCTGACTATCCCTAGGAATCCAAGGAACGCCACGAGACCGATACTGGCGGTTATACCTGCATATTGGGCAATACTGATAGGGCCGCTTAAATTCTCCACGGATGCTTGGCCAAACAATATCTTGGCAAGAATCCGTAATGTGAGCGCTGACATCTCCCACGTCTTCTCCAATGACTTGCCAAGGGCAATCAATGGAGGGTAACGCTCCACGGCCGAGAACGAGCGCTCGAAATCTTCTGGCTGGTGAACGCTGGCACCGATACGGCCAATTTGGCCATGTTCCGTTTCAATCGCATCCGGCCTAAGGTTAAGCATTAGCTGCTCTCCACCACGCAAGACTTCCACGCGCATGGTCTCTCCCGGCCGCGCCTGGACATACTTCACCCAGCCATCCCAAAACTCTATGCTCTGACCGTCCGCTGATAGGATTCGATCACCCGTCTTAAGGCCGGCTGTCTCGGCGGCGCCACCTGAGAGAACTTGCTCGATAACCGCTGGCAACCTGGGTCGAAGAGGCCGTAGACCGATCAGCTCAAACACCCCTCCTCTTGCGAAATCATCAAGGGATAATCCCTCAAGATCGATCACCAATTCGCGCTCCAACCCAGCCTCTTGGCGCACCGCAACGACGATCGTCTCTGCATCGATCAGTTTGCCGACCGTGGCTGACAGTACCGCCCCCCATGTCGGTGTCGGGCGCGAATCCACCGCAACGATTACTTGTCCCGGCTGAAAACCGGCCTGCTCAGCTCTGCTCGACGGGATCACCTCTCCGATAATGGGTTTTATGCCAGCTATGCCGATTGAAAACATCAACCAATAAACCACGATGGCAAATAAGAAGTTAAACAGAGGCCCAGCAAGTACGATGGCCGTGCGCAAGACCAGTGGCTTTCGGTTGAAGGCCCGGCCATACTCCTGCGGGGCGACTTCCCCTTCGCGTTCATCCAACATCTTCACATAGCCCCCTAAAGGCAACGCCGCAACGACGAACTCGGTATTATCGCTACCGAATCGACGTACCCACAGAGGCCTTCCAAAGCCGACAGAAAACCGCAGGATCTTAACTCCAAGCTTTCGCGCCACCCAGAAATGGCCGAACTCATGAATCGTGATCAATACAGCGAGAGCAAGAACAAAAGCGCCTGCTGAATACAAGAAATCAATCACAGTGCATGCTCCTGGACGACACTGGCCGCATAGTCCCTAGCCTTAGCATCATCCGCCAAGATCGCATCCAGGGATGATGCATCGCAGCCATTAACTACAGTGAGTGTCGACTCAATAATGAGTGGAATATCAATGAAGCTTAGCCGGCGGTCCAAGAACGCCTGAACGGCTACCTCGTTCGCCGCGTTAAGCACAGCAGTCGCTGTTCCGCCCGCTTGAGCAGCGTCCCGCGCCAACTTCAGACAGGGAAATCGCTCAAGATCTGGGCGTTCAAAGTCAAGGTGCGCCACATCGAATAGATCCAGGGGATCAACGCCGGAATGCATACGCTTGGGCCACGCCAAGGCATGGGCGATTGGCGTGCGCATGTCGGGGTTGCCGAGTTGGGCAAGTACAGACCCATCGACGTACTCCACCAACGAGTGGATGACGCTCTGGGGGTGCAGAACAACGTGCACGCGCTCGGGTGTGGTATCGAAAAGGCAACAGGCCTCGATCACTTCAAGTCCCTTATTCATCATGCTGGCGGAATCCACCGAGATCTTTCGGCCCATGACCCAATTTGGATGAGCACAGGCCTGCTCTGGAGTAACGTGCTGCAGCTCAGATAAAGGCACCGTTCGAAAGGGTCCGCCTGATGCGGTAAGCAAAATTCGACTCACACCGACTCGCTCAAGGCCATTATGATAGTTGCCGGGCATACACTGAAATACAGCATTATGTTCACTGTCGATCGGCAATAGCTCAGCACCGTTTTCCCGTATGACATCCATAAACAGCTTACCGGCCATTACCAGTGCTTCCTTATTGGCCAGCAACACACGCTTGCCTGCGCGCGCAGCAGCGAGCGTCGGCAACAGACCTGCCGCACCTACAATCCCCGCCATCACGTAATCCGTATCAGGGAGACTCGCTGCGCGCTCTAACCCGCTTATCCCTGAAAGTACTTGCACATCAGGGCACTGATTACGCAGCGTGCGATGCAATTGTTCGGCAGAGTCCGGATTCGCCATAACCGCATACTTAGGGAACCAGGCCAGACATTGCTCAGCGAGGCGTTCTACGTCCTTGTTCGCTGTAAGCGCGACGACCTCAAACTCCGCACGGTGGCGTGCCAATACGTCGAGCGTATTGACGCCTATCGTCCCGGTGGATCCCAGGATGGTAACGCCGATCACAATCTTCCACCGAAAAGCGAGAGACCCAGCGCGAAAACCGGAGCCGCTGCCATGAGGCTGTCTATGCGATCCAACATTCCGCCGTGTCCCGGTAAGAGATCACCACTATCTTTGACACCCGCCCAACGCTTAACGAGGCTCTCGAGCAGGTCGCCGCCGATGGAGAAGAAAACCGTCACAAGGAACAATCCTATCAGCAACAACACGTTACCAAGCTGCAGGTTATTGAACATAGCATACGCTAACGCCAGCAAAGTTGCCGCCAATGCCGCACCAGCTACCCCTTCCCAGGTTTTACCGGGGCTCACCCTGTCTGCTAGGTGCCTCTTTCCCCAGAGACTACCCGTTAAAAAGGCAGCTGAATCCGCACACCAGATCAATATGAGCAAGAGTACGACCCAGTACGGCCCATCAGGGCTGCTGTTATGGATCGTTGCGAGGCCAAGCCATGCAGGGATCATGACCAAGATACCTGCTAAGCCCAATACCACAGGTGAGCGTGGTAACGTGTCTTTGCCCCGCTGGTAGATAACCACCCACAGAAAGGCAGTTAGCCACCAGAATAGCGACAGAATCAGGAAGGAACGCCTAGCCCAGGGCACATTGACCAGCCAGTTCGCACCTAAAACTGCGCTTAAAACGAGCAACAGGTATCCCAGGCGTTGATATCGCTTAGACCAGCCCGAAAGGCCTGCCCACTCCCAAGCCCCCAGTAGAACAATGCCGGCCAGTAATGTGACAAACCCAGGATGAGGTAGCGCAATGACCCCCCATACAACAAGCGGGATAAGGACTGCAGCTGTTAGCAGGCGCGCTCTAAGCACCCTCTGCGTGCTCGGCTTGCTCGACTTGCTCGCTCGTTTGACCAAATCGGCGCTCACGCGTGGAAAACCACGCGAGGGCGGCGTCGAACTGCTGAGGTCCAAAATCAGGCCACAAGCAATCCGTGAAATACAGTTCGGTGTATGCAAGATGCCAAAGCAGGTAATTACTGATGCGCCTCTCACCGCCGGTGCGAATAAATAGATCAGGCTCCGGCAAGTCGTTCAAAGAAATGTATGCGCGAACAACCTCTGGCTTAATCTGCTCAGGCGAAACATCACCCGATACCACATCACGCGTGAGCTTCCTTATTGCCTCCGTGATGTCCCAACGGCCTCCATAATTTGCGGCAATAATCAAGTTCAGCCCGCGATTTGTTGATGTTAGACGTTCAGCTTCGTGAATAGACTGTTGCAACTGAGTGGAAAATGCGCCTCGATCTCCAATAAAACGAAGTCGGATATCGTTGTCACTTAGATCGCGTACCTCCTGCTGAAGGGAAGTCATAAACAATTCCATCAACAGCCCAATCTCTTGTTTAGGCCGCCCCCAATTCTCGCTACTAAATGCAAATAACGTTAGTGCTTCGATCCCCTTTCTAGCACAGGCCTGAACAGTCCGACGAACTACCTCGACACCCGCCCTGTGGCCCGCAATATGCGGCAAGCCCCGCTTTCTTGCCCAACGGCCATTGCCGTCCATGATCATAGCGACATGGCGGGGCAGCGCTACATTGGAACTTTGATGTTTTTCTTTTGCGGTCATAATCCGATCAAATACGTGACATAACTAGCGTACCTAATTGGTGGTGAGGATCACAGCGAAGAAATGATAACTGAGCTTTGGCCCTACACCTCCATCAGATCCTTTTCTTTCGCTGAGAGCAGCATATCTATCTCCTTGATATGAGTGTCGGTTAGCTTTTGGATCTTTTCCTCGCCTCGTCGTTCATTATCCTCCGCGAGTGCCTTATCCTTAATGAGTTTCTTTAGCGAATGATTAGCATCGCGCCGGATATTACGTATGGCGACGCGTGCATGCTCCGCCTCAGCCCTTACTACCCGGGTCATATCCCGTCGCCGCTCTTCGGTTAGCGGTGGTAGTGGTACACGGATTACGTCACCCGAGGTGCTCGGATTAAGTCCAAGGTCGGAGTTTAATATCGCTTTCTCTACCTCGGGGATCATACTCTTATCCCAAGGCGCAACCGCTAATGTGCGGGCGTCCAAGACACTAATAGTGGCAGCCTGATTTAGCGGAGCCTGCGAACCATAATATGAGGTCATGACATGGTCCAACAAGCCCGGGTGGGCCCGACCTGTTCGCAGTTTTGCAAGCTCCTGCTTAAGTGACTCGATACTCTTCTTCATCCGCTCATCAGCGTCACGGATGATCTTATCTATCATTAGTCTTCTCAACCATTGGTTTGCTGCTCACCAAGGTACCCTCGTCCTCACCCATCACCGCGCGCATTAGCGCTCCGGGATTGGTCATGTTGAGTACACGTAGCGGCATGTTGTTATCACGGCATAACACGACGGCTGTGGCATCCATGACTCCAAGCTTGCTTTGCAAGACCTCATCATAGTTAAGATAATCATAACGCGTCGCGTTCTCGACGCGTCTAGGATCAGCGGAATAGATACCATCCACTTTTGTGGCCTTAATCATTAAGTCCGCATTGATTTCAACGGCTCGTAGACTCGCAGCTGAATCGGTCGTAAAGAAAGGATTGCCTGTTCCTGCAGCAAAGATTACAACCCGGCCTTTCTCCAGGTGGCGGACGGCTCGCCGACGGATGTAGTCTTCGCAGATTTCATTAATTGTAATCGCCGACATAACGCGTGCATACATACCTTGGCGCTCCAACGCATCTTGCAAAGCTAATGCGTTGATGAGCGTAGCCAGCATTCCCATCTGATCGGCTGTCACTCGATCCACACCCGCTGCCGCTAGACTCGAACCGCGAAAGAAGTTGCCCCCGCCAATCACCATTGCCACCTCCACACGAGCCTGGGTTAGCTCGCGAACCTCTTTAGCAATGCGCTGTATGACCCCGGGGTCTATGCCGTAGGGTGCTTCCCCCATCAATGCCTCCCCGCTGAGCTTGAGTAATACCCGTTGGTATCGCAGCTGGCCTGACGGGCTAGACAACGTATCAGCCCCCTCGCACTTGCGCCATCACGTCTTCGGCAAAATTTTGTGCCTTTTTCTCTATGCCTTCACCCACTTCGAAGCGCCAAAATGCACGAACTCGGGCACCCGATGCTGCCAATAACTCACCAACCGTAAGTTCCGTGTCCTTCACAAAGGGTTGCCCCAAAAGCGTCACGTCGCCGATAAACTTCTTCAGGCGACCATCCACCATCCTTTCAATGATCTCTCGAGGTTTACCGCTTTCCGCGGCCTGGGCCTTTAAGATGTCTCTCTCCTTATCGAGCAACTCCTGTGGGATATCCTTCTCAGAAACACAGACGGGGCGGCTCGCGGCAATGTGCATTGCGAGGTCCTTCGCAAGCTGCCTATCACCGCCTTCGACATCAACCAACACGCCTATTCGGCCCCCATGCAGATAAACGCCAAGGTGGTCAGCAATGCTAGCTATCGTAGTAAATCGGCGCACATTGATATTTTCGCCAAGCTTGGCCACCAGCTGCTGCCTTTGCATTTCCACCGTCTCACGGGCGCCTTCAGCGAGCCGCATTTCCCCCAAAGCAGCGATGTCTTTGGGTCCGTTTGACAACACGCACGCGGCAACTGCCTCGGCAAACGCAATGAAGTCGTCACTCTTGGCCACAAAATCGGTTTCAGAATTAACCTCCACCATCGCAGCCGCGCTTGAATCAGGCGCCTGACGAATGGCAATGATCCCCTCAGCGGCTATACGTCCGGCCTTCGCCGCGGCTTTCGCAAGCCCTGCTTTGCGCATCGCCTCAATCGCAGCCTCAATATCGCCATTGGCCTCCACTAGGGCTCTCTTACAGTCCATCATTCCGACCCCCGTGCGTTCACGTAACTCCTTAACCATTGCGGCTGTGATCTGCATACCCTCGCTTCCTTTAAAAATTGCTCTCTATTGGCTTGTCTCGCCTCTCTCCTTTATATATATAAAGGTAGCCTATTACGCTACCCCTTAATCCTTGTTAGCAGCCTTCACTTTGGTTTGTGTCTTAGACTTAGCTGCCGTCTTTTTCTTAGCAATGGTCTTTTTCTTTGTCGTGGTTTTTTTCTTTGCCGACGCCGTTATCTTTATAGCTGCGGTCTCATCCTTAGCTTTAGCCTTCTTATCGGATATTGTCTCCTTTACACCAGCCTTTTCCTTGGTCATCGCTTTTTTCTTGATAATTACCTTCTTCGCTGGTGTGGGTTCCTTACGTTGAGGCGCATCAACCACTTTAACTGCTTGCTCGCTCGGCAATTCTGCCACCTCCTTAACGTCCTCTAAAGGTGAAGTGGGTTCGTCTGACGCAATGTGTTTCGGTTCTACTTCCACCTTAAGATCTAAGGTGGCCTGTATTCCCGGCGTCGCATCACCCCCGCCTGTTTCAGCGGTATCCTCCGTTACCTTCTGTTCTTCTGCCTTCTTAGCAACTGATTTCACCGGCTTTGCTGCGTCCGCGGTGATCAATGGTGCGCCAGATTCATCGAGCTCTATAAATTCGTCACCTTCAACGGTCCCCAGCTGAACTGCCGATTGACGGCCGTCAAGGACGGCATCAGCTGCACCTTTTACATAGAGCTGAATCGCACGTATCGCATCATCATTGCCAGGGATGACATAATCAACACCATTCGTGCTGTTATTCGTATCGACAATTCCAACAACGGGAATTCCCAACTTAACGGCCTCACTTACAGCGATCTTCTCGTGGCCAACGTCGATCACAAAAAGTACATCGGGCAACCCTTCCATATCTTTAATCCCGGAGAGGCTCTTTTCGAGCTTTCCCAGCGCACGTGCATACCTGAGCGCCTCCTTCTTACTCATTCGCTCAAAACTACCATCCTCCCTCATCGTCTCAATATCTTTCAGCCGTTGGATAGATTGCTTCACTGTCTTAAAATTGGTAAGCAGCCCCCCTAACCAACGCCGGTTAACGTAGGGCATTCCACAACGTGATGCCTCCTCCCTAATGATTGTCTGTGCGGCTCTTTTTGTACCGACGAAAAGAATCCTGCCTCTTCTGGCAGCCATCTTGGCGATAAAGCTCATCGCTTCAATATATAGCGGGAGCGTCGCTTCAAGATTGATGATGTGTATTTTGTTTCGCTGCCCAAAGATATAAGGGGCCAGCTTTGGGTTCCAATAGCGGGTCTGGTGGCCAAAATGCACGCCGGCCTCCAGCATCTCACGCATGCTAACGTCTGACATATGTAGACTCCAAGTTAGGGTTGATCCTCCACACACCCCAAGTACCGACCCTCTAACACGCTAATTCAAAGCGACCGTGCTAAGCGACTCAGGAACGCAATGTTCCACAGCGGAGTTCGCCGTATCACACCAGCTTCAAGAATGACACTGATTAGGGCCATTCCAGCTGGATCGCCGCACATGCGCTTTACCCAGAACCTGCGCGAGGGCACCCCATACCTGGTTGCAGTGTGTGTGCGTCGTTCAGTTTGCTAATCAAGCCGGCGCTTTATACCATAGATGCCCCACCACAACAATCCGCGCGCTCTGCGTCCCCATGCTCCTTCCCCCATGGCCGTATCGATCAAGACCCCCGACGGGGTAGGCCGCATGCGGGTTGCTGGCCAGCTGGCAGCATCCGTATTGCACATGATTCGGCCCTACGTAAAGCCAGGCGTCACAACGGGTGAACTGGATCGCATCTGCCACCAATACATTACCAACGAGCTTGACGCTATCCCTGCCCCGCTTAACTATCGTGGTTTTCCAAAGTCCATCTGCACCTCAGTTAACCATGTGGTTTGCCACGGCATCCCAGGTGACAAGGTTTTGAAAGATGGCGACATCCTTAACATCGATGTGACGGTCATCAAGGATGGCTTCCACGGTGATACGAGCAAAATGTTTCCCATTGGTGAGTCGTCCATTCGAGCGAAACGGCTCGTTCAAATAAGCTATGAATGCATGCGTATCGGCATTGATATTGTTAAACCAGGCATTCAGCTTGGTGATATCGGTCACGCGATACAGCACCATGCGGAGTCAAACAGTTGTTCAATTGTGCGAGAATACTGTGGGCACGGTATTGGGCGTGAATTTCACGAGGAGCCGCAGGTACTTCACTACGGTACGCCTGGAACAGGTATGGTACTCGAACCAGGGATGACCTTTACCATCGAACCAATGATCAATGCTGGAAAACGGCACGTGAGGTTATTACCGGATAATTGGACGGTTGTAACCAAAGACCACAGTCTCTCTGCGCAATGGGAACATACAGTTCTCGTGACCAAGAATGGTTTTGAGGTCCTGACACAGTTGCCAGAAGACGATATTTAAACTCGATGTTAACCCAAACATTAGAAAATCCGTTGCTCTTTGATCCAGAAACCTTTAACGCGGCACTTAAGGAGCAAGCCTCGCCGATCACAGTATTCAAAGACGCCCTTAATCAAGGAAATGAATACTTAACAAAACGCTTTTGGGGAAATGCCCCTGTCAGGGAGCTCGTCGCTCAGCGAGCCTGGCTAATGGACCAGCTCTTGGGCTGCGTTTGGCGGCGCACGGGGGCTACTGGAAACGGTCTGGCACTGTGCGCTGTCGGCGGCTATGGACGTCGTGAACTCCATCCCGCCTCCGACATCGACATTATGATTCTCCGTAAACCCCGGATTAACGATGGCCTGATGCGAGATATCGAAGATTTCCTCGTTTTCCTTTGGGACATCGGTCTTGAAGTCGCTCACAGCGTACGCACAGTCAAAGAGTGTGTAAAAGAGGCCAAAGCCGACGTCACCGTAGCTACGAACCTCATGGAAGCCCGGCTCATGGATGGCGACGAAAAACTGTTTGCCAGCATGTTGACAGCCACTGGCCCCAATCATCTTTGGCCTACCCGGGCATTCTTCAAAGCCAAATTGCAAGAACAGGCAAAGAGACACCAGAAATTTCATGATGCAGCACACAATCTTGAACCAAATATCAAGGAGGGACCCGGGGGCTTGCGCGATATCCAAACGATCGGATGGGTTGCGAGCCGACACTTTGGTGCAGAAACATTGCGCGATCTTGTCGAGATTGGCTTTCTCACCGAAGAGGAATTTCAGACCCTTGACGAGGGTCAGGCTCTTTTGTGGCGGCTACGGTTTGCACTGCATACGCTAACCAAGCGGCGCGAAGACCGTTTGCTATTCGATCACCAACGCCGTATTGCTGATGCCTTTGGCTATCAAGATGATTCAAATCAACTCGGCGTTGAACGCCTCATGAAAAGCTACTACCGGACAGTGACTGAACTCAGCCGACTTAATGAGATGCTTCTACAGCTTTTTCAGGAAGTCATTCTTTACAATAAGCACGAAAAAAAGGGAAAAGCGCAGATCCTAAACCGCCGTTTCCAAGTACAAAACGACGTTATCGCGGCACGTCATGATAATATTTTCCAGCGTTTCCCATTTGCACTGCTCGAAGTTTTTCTACTAATCCAACAGCACCCTGAGATCAAAGGTGTACGTGCCAGCACCATACGTCTGATCCGCAATCATCGTCACTTGATCGATGATTCTTTCAGAAATGACTTAACAAACCGCAGCCTGTTTCTTGAGATAATTCGTACTCCACACGCTGTTGGCCGAGAACTTCGCCGCATGCACCGTTATGGCATTCTCGGGGCTTATATACCTATTTTTGAAGCGGTCGTCGGGTTGATGCAGTTTGATCTGTTTCACGTCTACACCGTAGATGAACATATCCTCTTCGTCATTCGCAACATGCAACGGTTTCAGGACCCAGAAATCGAACGCACCCTGCCTTTATGTTTTCACGTGATGGAGCAGTTGCCCAAACCGGAGCTCTTATATCTTGCAGGGCTGTTTCACGATATTGCTAAAGGCCGTGGCGAGGATCACTCTAAGCTCGGTGCGAGGGCCGCGCTTGAATTCTCCTTGCGTCACGGTCTAAGCCAATACGATGCGAGACTCGTTACATGGTTGGTTAGCCATCATTTAATTATGTCACTGACGGCACAACGGCAAGATATTTCTGATCCTGAAGTCGTCAACAAATTTGCGCTGCTCGTTGGTGACCGAATCCACCTCGACTACCTCTATCTCCTTACTGTCGCGGATATCCAAGGGACTAACCCAGAAATATGGAACAGGTGGAAGGACGCCCTTCTCGCCGAACTCTATCACAGCACACTCCGCGCGCTTAGAAGGGGCTTAGAAAGCCCCATCGATAAGACAGAGCGTATTAACGAAGTAAAAGGTGAAGCACTTACGATGCTAAATGAGCCCGCATGCTCAAAAAAGGAGATCGCAGACTTGTGGGAACAGTTTGACGAAGATTACTTTCTGCGGCATTCGCCTGATGAGATCGCTTGGCACACGCAGCATATCCTTGCGATCAGTGAAGCCGACCTGCCGCTCGTCCTTGTTCGGCACGAAACTCATCGTGGTGGCACGGAGGTGTTTGTTTACATGCCTGATCAGGATCTGATCTTCGCAGCAACCACCACCGCGTTTGATCAATTGGATCTTACAGTGCATGATGCACGAATCATTACCACCGCAAGTGGCTACACGTTGGACACCTATATTGTCCTAGAGGCAAGCGGTGAAGCAATCCGCGACGTTGGCCGCGAGCAGGAGATCGTAGTCACATTGCGAAAGGCGCTGTCGACCCTAGAGTCCTTTCCGAAACGAATCAACCGACGGGCAGCTCGTGAACTCAAACACTTCCCGATTCCGACAGAAGTCTTATTTAGTTCGGATACAAAGAATGCGAGAAGTGCGATCGAGGTGATCGCTACAGACCGACCTGGGTTCCTATCGTGCGTGGGTATTGCCATGCAGCGCTGCGGGGTGCGCCTGCAAAATGCAAAAATTGCAACGTTTGGGGAGCGGGTTGAAGACGTCTTCTTTATTACGGATCGCAATAATAAACCGATTACCCAGCCAGCCCAACTGGAGCGCCTACGCCAGTCGATTATCGACTCGCTATCCACGCCGTAGGTGGGACACCTTAGTTAACGCATTGGCCATCGGATTATAGTTAAGACGAGTTAGACGTGTCTTGCTGCGCTGCGTCGTGCCACATGCCCGTTGATCCGTAGCGCTCTCCTGTATCATTAAGTAGCGTGACAATTGTACGGTACTTCCCGGTTGCGGCGATTTGCAAGGCGCCGTAAACATAAGCGCCGGAAGACGGTCCAACAAAGAGTCCACGCTGCGTGAGGCGTCTGCATACAGCGATCGCCTGCTCAATGGTGATGGGAATGCGCTGATCAATCAGCGCTTCATCCAAGATTGCAGGGACAATATCATCTGGTTCACCGAGCGGTTTGAGTCCCTCTATCCCTGGGAAGCGCTCGGGGATCACGACGGCAATGTGAACCTCGGGATTCGCTTCGCGCAGGCGTCTCCCAACACCCGTGATCGAGCCACCCGTTCCGACACCCGCGACGAAGGCATCTGGCAGCG
This sequence comes from Gammaproteobacteria bacterium, assembly GCA_027296625.1. Classification (NCBI taxonomy): domain Bacteria; kingdom Pseudomonadati; phylum Pseudomonadota; class Gammaproteobacteria; species Gammaproteobacteria bacterium. The sequence continues at coordinate 27,265 of JAPUIX010000043.1, forward strand.
AACCGGTTTCTGTTTTCAGCTGTGCGAGGATCTCCCGGCCCGTGCCCTCATAATGGGCCCGCCAATTATCGTCATTGCTGTATTGGTCACAGTACCAGTAGCGATCCGGGAATTCATTCGCAAGTCGATGAGCCTCCAAAAGGGCAAAGTCGTAGCCCTTGATGGGGTCCGTCAGGATCAACTCCGCACCATGGGCTGCAATCCGATCGAGCCGCTCCCTACTCGCATTACCGGGCACCACGATGCTGACTGGGATCCCGAGCGCGGCGCCAAGCATCGCGTAAGAGATCCCGGCGTTTCCCGAAGACGAATCGAGTAGCCTACGACCTCTTTCAAATTTTCCCTCTTGAAGCGCCCGTGTCAGCATCCGCGCCACTGGGCGATCCTTAATGGAACCCCCGGGATTCAACGCCTCAAGCTTCGCGAAGAGACGCACCCCAGGCGCCAGTTCGGCGATGAGATCCAGTTCCAGCAGGGGGGTATTGCCGATGCTCTGGACGAGACCCTCAGCGCCAGTGGTCGTCTCAGAGCGCACCTGAAGCACGGGATGTTCTTTTAGTGCGGGTCCTTTCACGGTCCTGTCAATTCAGGCGGTCGAAGCGGTGCAGAACGCTTCATAGTCCACGTAGCCGGGAAACTCCGCGTGATCGCCGCAGTAGGCGCAGCTTGGATTGCGGATCAGTTTAAGCTCCGAAAAGCGGGCCTGAAGCGCATCGTAATACAGCAACTTACCGATCAGCGGCTCGCCGACTTCCAACAGCAGCTTGATGGTCTCCACCGCCTGCAGCACACCGATCACACCCGGCAGCACCCCCAAGACACCGGCCTCGGCGCAGGAAGGCCCCAATTCCGGCGGAGGTGGCTCAGGATAAACACAGCGATAACATGGCCCACGGTGCTTTGGATAGGCTGGCCAGAAAACAGAGACTTGGCCCTCAAATCGGAATACTGCCCCGTGGACATTGGGGATACCGAGCCGAACACTGGCATCGTTGACCAGATAGCGGGTTGCAAAATTGTCCGACCCGTCCACCACGACGTCGTAGCCGCGAAAGACCGCCTCCACGTTAGTGGAGTCCAGCCGAACGTCATGCTCGTTGATCTTGACGTGGGGGTTCAACGCCTGCAGGGTTGCCCGTGCCGAGGTAACCTTAGGGGTACCGACTCTGTCGTCGGTATGCAGGATCTGCCGCTGTAGATTACTGAGCTCGACCAGATCGTGATCAATGATGCCCAACGTGCCGACCCCTGCCGCTGCCAGATAGAATGCAGCGGGCGAGCCAAGTCCGCCGACCCCAACCAATAAAACCTTAGAGTTCAATAGCCTGAGTTGGCCCGCTTCACCCACTTCGGGCATTAAGAGGTGTCTGCTATAGCGCTCACGGGCATCACTGTCGAGTATCTGCGGGACCTCGAAAGGCAGCCCGTCATTCTTCCAACGGTTGAACCCACCGGTAATGGAACGTACATCAGTGTAGCCCAGGCGCTTCAGATCCTCGGCCGCGAAAAGCGAACGTGTGCCCCCGTTACACATCACCACGACGGTCTGGCCTAGATCGGGCGCCACTTCTTCGATCCTCAACTCAAGATAGCTTCGCCCAAGGGAATGCGCGCCGGCTGGACGACCTTCCGTAATCTCATCGGGCTCGCGCACATCAATTAGCACCGCACCATTTTGCTTCAGTTTCAGCGCCTCACGAGGCGTTACTTGGGGAATGGTGGCCCTGAGCTCCATGAGTTTGCGATCCTTGGCCCGCACGCCGGCCCCACCGGCCACGGCCGGCACAATAGACAAAACGTCACCATCGGACACCGCAGTATCTAATCCGTCAACCGAATTGATATCATCGGTGCCAAGATACACATTGACGAAGCTCCGCAATTGGCCTTCCGGTGTCATCACTCGCTCGGTAATGCCGCTATGGACGGCACCCAAGGCCTTAAGCGCCTCACCGACTGTCGCTCCCTTTACCACGACTTCATCCAGATCGTTTGCAAAGGTCCGTAACGGCATTGGAATGCGAATGGTTACGTCTGGCATATCGCTATTTTCTCCTCAACAAATTGTCTTGCGCCATTTAGCCTCCAAGAACGCGTATCGACCACCTTCTCGCGGGTCACTGACAAGATCACGTAAGACCAACCCTCCCAGGCGGCCATGCGGTCGGTTTCCGAAGGCTGCGCGGGATGGTCCGGGTGGGAATGCCAGATCCCGACAATATCAAGGCCCAGGCGCGCCGCCTCACGATCAGCCGCCAGCATATCGTCGGGCGCCAGTTCATAACGGTCATTGGCCCGCTCCGTGTTCAAGTTACGAGCTGCCATGACGTCGCAGACGTCGACCGCGCTGTTGCGTGCTTTCCCGGCAATGACGCCACAGGTTTCATTCGGATAGTCAGCCATCACCATCGATTCGAGGCGCTCCAGTAGGTCCTTAGATATCCGTAGGCTGACCATAGCTCAATACTATACTAAACTACTAGGTTATTGAATCCCCACGGATACCAATGGATGACAGGCCGGGCCCAGGGCTTGGCATTGTCGCACAAGCATGGAACAACACAAACTGACCTAGTACCTTTACAGGGCTGTGCCGGATCTGACGCTTAGAACCCCACGCACTGAGGGCGAATTGCTTGCCAGAGCGCGATCGATTGCCGGACTGACGCTCGCAGAGGTGGCAAAGCCTTTAGGTCGGCCTGTGCCAAAGACGCTTCGTCGGGCAAAGGGTTGGGTCGGCGAGCTCATTGAAATGTACCTCGGCGCCAGTGCGTCGTCTTTGCCGGAGCCCGATTTTCAAGCGATTGGCGTCGAGTTAAAGACGATCCCGGTAGGTCGGAAGGGTCGCCCTCGGGAATCGACCTACGTGTGTACCGTGCCGCTTACGGGCAATCGAGGGCTTAGGTGGGAAGCCTCGTTAGTGCGGCGCAAGCTTGCACGGGTGCTCTGGGTTCCCATCGAGGCCAACCCAGCCGTCCCGTTGCCTATAAGACGCATCGGCTCGCCAATCTTATGGAGTCCAGACGCAGCAGAAGAATTAGCGCTTCGGACTGACTGGGAAGAACTGATGGATATGGTCCGCATGGGCGAGCTTGAGCAACTGACGCCGCAGCATGGGACCTATCTTCAGATTCGGCCGAAGGCACCCAACGCCCGCGCATTGCGCGCCAGCATCGGAGAGACAGGAATAAGGACGCCGACCCTGCCGCGTGGGTTTTATCTGAGGGCATGCTTTACCAGCAGACTCCTGTCTCGACACTATACACACGCAGGATAGACAATATCAGGCACCAGCTTAGGATTGCAGAGCATACAACACCGATCATACTGACGCCGCTAAAGGATAGACGACGTGCGCCAATTCAAACCGTTTCAGGTTGAGACACACAGCAATTCCCTCCCAACTCGACTCGATCGCCGGTTGTCGGTCGCTCCGATGATGGAGCGGACCGATCGTCACTTCCGCTACTTTCTTCGACTCATGACGCGGCACGTGCTGTTATACACGGAAATGATCACAACCGGGGCGCTGCTGCACGGCAAGTCGGTGCGACTTCTTGCCCACGACGCAAGCGAACACCCGGTAGGCTTGCAGCTTGGCGGTAGCGATCCGGCGGAACTCGCCGAGTGCGCTCGCATGGGCTATGAATCCAAATACGATGAAATCAACCTGAACATTGGCTGTCCCAGCAATCGGGTACAGTCAGGCCGTTTTGGGGCCTGCCTTATGGCCGACCCCGAGTTGGTTGCCAACTGTGTCACGGCGATGACCGAAGCCGTACCCATCCCTATTACGGTGAAAACCCGGCTTGGGATCGACGATCGGGATTCCTATGTGGACTTAAGCCAATTTATTGACTGCATCGCCGCAGTCGGGTGCGAGACGTTCATCCTCCATGCCCGTAAAGCCTGGCTGCATGGCCTTTCCCCAAAGGAAAACCGGAATATTCCACCGCTTCGTTACGACGTAGTCCACAAGATCAAACGGGACTACCCGAATCTGGAGATTATCCTTAATGGCAGCGTCAAGTCCTTGGAACAGGTGACAGATCAGTTAACGGAAGTTGACGGCGTGATGATAGGACGTGCTGCCTACGATAACCCATACCTGCTGGCGAGTGCTGACCAGCGGATCTATAACAATCCTACGGCACCATTAAGTCGATTTGAGGTGCTTGAGCGATTCAGGCCTTATGTAGAGCGCCAACTGGCTGAAGGCGTGGGCTTCAGCGTCGTTACCCGCCCTATTCTGGGGCTGTTTCAGGGCCAACCGGGGGCAAAATTATGGCGGCGCACGCTCAGTGAGCATGGCCATCGGGGCGGGGCAAATATTAAGGTCTTGGAGCTAGCAGCCGCGCAGATCACGGCGCCATCGAACCATGATGTTGCGCGCCATGCAGGACCTAACAAGGCTAGACAACAAACCCTATCATCGGGCGCCTCACGCCTGCCCTACCAGACCAACGGACTATGAGCACCAAGCGTGCAGACTTAACTCCAATCTAAGAGGGAACCCACGGCCAGCAAAAAAATATCGGAGCCTACCTCAACTCCCGTAATTTCTGATAAAAAAGCCCGAGCTCGTTCGTCAAACTCGGGCTGTGGCATATCAAACGCGTTCTTGGTAATCGACGTTAAATCTTGCGGTATATTTCCTTGCCATGGCGCTTGAATTCATCCGCCTTCTCCATCATACCAGCCTCAATCGCCACGTTGACGTCACCAATCCCTTTTTCCCTGGCATAGTCACGCACATCTTGCGTAATCTTCATTGAGCAAAAATGCGGTCCACACATAGAACAAAAATGCGCAACCTTATGTGATTCCTTGGGTAACGTTTCATCGTGGAATTCACACGCACGCTGAGGATCCAGTCCGAGATTGAACTGATCTTCCCAGCGGAATTCGAATCGTGCTTTCGAAAGCGCATTATCGCGCACCTGCGCCACAGGATGACCCTTCGCTAGGTCGGCAACATGCGCTGCGATTTTGTAAGCAATGATGCCTTCCTTCACATCATCCTTGTTGGGCAGGCCCAGATGTTCCTTAGGTGTGACATAACATAGCATGGCAGTCCCATACCAGCCGATCAGGGCAGCACCAATCGCAGAGGTAATATGGTCATAACCGGGTGCAATGTCCGTTGCCAGTGGTCCGAGGGTGTAGAATGGGGCCTCATTACACTCTTCAAGTTCCCTCTCCACATTCTCCTTGATGAGTTGCATTGGAATGTGACCGGGGCCTTCGATTATAACCTGCACGTCGTGTTTCCATGCGACTTTGGTCAATTCCCCTAAAGTTCTCAACTCGGCAAATTGTGCTTCGTCATTGGCGTCGGCAATAGAGCCCGGACGTAATCCATCGCCTAATGAGAAAGAGACGTCGTAGACCTTCATGATCTCGCAAATCTCTTCGAAGTTTGTGTACAGAAAATTTTCCTGATGGTGCGCCAAGCACCATTTAGCCAGGATGGCACCACCACGGGAGACTATGCCGGTGACACGATTCGCCGTGAGTGGAATGTATGGCAAGCGCACGCCTGCGTGAATAGTAAAGTAATCAACGCCCTGTTCTGCCTGCTCAATAAGCGTATCTCGGAAGATCTCCCAAGTGAGTTCTTCAGCTTTGCCACCCGCTTTTTCCAACGCCTGATAGATTGGTACCGTACCAATCGGGACAGGTGAATTACGGATAATCCATTCGCGTGTCTCGTAAATGTCCCGTCCCGTCGAAAGATCCATCACTGTATCCGCACCCCAGTGAGTAGCCCAGACCATTTTTTCAACCTCCTCTGCAATGGAGGACGTTACGGCAGAATTCCCAATGTTGGCATTGACCTTTACTAAGAAGTTGCGTCCAATGATCATTGGTTCAAGTTCAGGGTGGTTAATGTTAGCTGGAATGATGGCACGACCCCTGGCCACTTCAGAACGAATAAATTCAGGCGTGATTTTTTTACCGATATCTGCCCCAAAACTGTTCCCCCGATGATGCATTCGTAATCGCGCATCTTTGATCTCCTCGGTCTGCACGTTTTCACGGATCGCGATATACTCCATCTCCGGCGTAACTATTCCCTTCTTCGCATAATGCATTTGCGTCACATTCATTCCAGCCTTCGCGCGTCGTGGTCTATAGATGTGTTCGAAATGCAGATGAGTAGGTTCGGGATCGGACGCACATCTGCGACCATACTCTGACGTGAAATCACGAAGCACGTCTGTATCACCACGCTCGTCGATCACGGTGACACGTATCCTTGGCAGACCCTTTCGCACATCGATAGTTGCTTCGGGATCGGTGTACGGGCCGGATGTGTCATACACGGTTAACGGTGGGTTCTTCTCCACTCCATAACTTGCTGGTGTATCCGACAGTGTGATTTCCCGCATGGGTACACGAATATCTGAACGGCTACCTTGGACATAGATTTTCCGTGAGCTTGGGAATGGTCGCACAGCTTGGTCGTTGACCTTGGCAGTCTTACTATGAAAAGATTTTGGAATTGCGCTCATCGGTTATCTCCTGTATCGGTGGAGACGAGCGCCAGCATGGGGAGAAAAGTGCTCACTTCCCTACGCCGGTACTAACCGGATCAGGTTCAAAGGGTCGGTCTCAGCCCGTACGCGGGCACCCCTAGCTACACTCGTATGTTATATAATACCAGCCTGCCACGTGAACGCTAGTATTTCTTCCGGAGTCCGAGTTTCAAATGAATTTTGAACAAGCACGTTTCAACATGATCGAGCAGCAAATTAGGCCATGGAACGTGCTCGATCAGGGAGTTTTAGATCTTATTGGAGAGATGCACAGGGAAGACTTCGTTCCGGAGAACTATCGTACACTCGCATTCGCGGATCTCAGAATACCCCTTGGGAACGGAGAGGTCACAATGACTCCAAAGGTGGAAGCGAGATTATTGCAGGCATTAACAATCGATCCTGGCGAAAAAATCCTCGAGATTGGAACAGGCAGCGCTTATCTGACATCACTGCTGACAAGATTAGGTGGGCATGTTTACAGCGTTGACATTTACGCAGATTTCACGGCGGCGGCTGCACCCAAACTCAAGCGATGTGGAATAAGTAACGTTACGTTGGAAACTGGCGACGCCCTCCATGGCTGGCAGAAAGCAGCACCTTATGATGTCATTGTTGTCACCGGATCCGTTCCAGTATTGAACACTGATTTTCAGGAACAACTGAATATTGGCGGCCGCGTGTTTGTCATCGTAGGTCATTCGCCTGTTATGGAAGCGATACTCATCACCCGCGTTGGGGAACGCGAATGGTCTAAAGAGAGTCTTTTTGAGACCGATCTACCGCCTCTGGTCGGAGCGGTGAAGCCACAGCAATTCAAGCTCTAAGGTAGACAACCATGCAATCGATCACCCCGATTGAACTCCAAACGTATCTCGACGATCACGACCGCGAATTTCTGATGATAGACGTACGTGAACCTTGGGAATACGAGCTGTGTCGCATAGAAGGATCCCATCACATACCTATGGCCCAAATTCCTGCCAGCAAAGACAAGCTGGAGTTGAATGTTGAAACGATCGTGATCTGCCACCATGGCGTGCGGAGTTTCCAGGTGGCCAATGATTTAGAACAATCCGGGTTTAGCCGGGTCTGCAATCTAGAAGGCGGTATTGATGCCTGGGCGCGCGAACTCGATCCAGACATGCCGCAGTACTAAAATCAAGCTGGGGAGCGGCGGCACCCAGCGCTGCCAAAAAAAGAGAGGCCCCAAAGAGATAGCATGCACCGAATTATTGCTGCAATTTTGCTCCTAGGCCTTGCCATGTCTCCGGAACCCGAGCTGTTCGCTGCAAATCTGCTCGAAGTCTACAATCTTGCTTACGAGAGCGATCCTGAGTTGAAACGCATTCAGGCCGACCGACGGGCCACGCTCGAGGCCGTGCCGCAAGCACGTGCCCAGCTTTTGCCTGCACTCAACTTCAACGCGAATGTTAGCCAACACAATCAAGATATCAAAACCGAGCAGCTTGCAGGCACCTCCGGTGAGGTTGATTTTAACCGACACGGCTACTCACTCGATCTCACCCAGCCGATTTTCCGCTTCGATCGCTTTATCCAACTGAAACAGGCTAATAGCCAGGTCAAACAGGCTGACGCAGAAGTAGCCGCCGCACTACAAGACCTGATCGTGCGAAGCGCCGAGCGCTACTACAATGTGCTGGCCGCTCAAGATAACATCGAATTTGTCCGCGCGGAGAAACGATCGCTTCAGCGCCAGCTTGAGCAGGCCAGCCAACGTTTCGAGGTAGGGCTCATCGCGATCACTGATGTGAAGGAGGCCGAGGCGGGCTACAATCGGGCTGTCGCAAGAGAGATTGAAGCGGAAAATCTCCTCAATAATGCGCGCGAGCAGTTGCGGGAGATAACCGGTGAATACCTCACCGAGCTCACGCCGCTGAGCGCAGACTTGCCTCTGCTGGAGCCGGCCCCCCCCAATATCGATGAATGGACGCAGACGGCCCTTGAGCAGAACCTAAAAGTCACCGCTGCCCGCTATGCAGTTGACATAGCTCGAGAAGAGATCAGTCGCCAATCCGCGGGACATCTGCCGACGCTCGATCTGGTCGCAAACCAAAGTTTCCTATCAGCCGGCGGACGGTTTGCGTCGGACACCACCAATGCATCTGTGGGAGTAGAACTCAATGTGCCGATATTTCAAGGAGGCGAAGTCAACTCACTTACGCGCGAGGCGCGCGCGCAGTATCAAGCGAGTTTGGATCGATTGGAACGTGAACGTCGCGCGGCGCAGCGGGCGACCCGGGAAGCGTACCTTGGTGTGATCGCGAATATCAGCAGCGTGAAGGCGCTGAAACTCACGGTCGAATCACAGGAGATCGCCCTGCAGGCCACGAACGCGGGATTCGAGGTGGGTACGCGCACAGGGGTAGACGTCGTTGCGTCGGAACGAGCACTGCTTGAATCGCGGCGCGATCATGCACGGGCCCGATATGATTACATCCTCCAAGCGCTGCGGATGAAACAGGCGGCCGGCACACTCTCACCTGACGACGTTGAACAGTTCAATCACTACCTGCATTGATACAGCATCTTAGGCGATGACGATTCGGAAAAGCCACGTTGGCATGAAGGCTACCAACACCACCCCAAACTCAAGACCTTCGCTGCTGTGCCAGGCTGATGCCAGTCAGCTGGTCGCCATTGACATACAAACTCGTCTTTCTGCGGCCATGCCGAATAAGGTGCTCACTCGCTTGAAGCGCAATATCGGCATCCTGACGCAAGCTGCCGACCTCCTGTCGATCCCGGTGCTGGTAACGGAGCAATATCCTAAAGGATTAGGGCCAGTAGAACCCGACATTGCAAAGCACTTACCCAAGGGAACTTCTCGGTTCGAAAAGACCCGCTTCTCATGCTACGGTGTCGAAGGGTTCAAGCAATCGGTGGTAGAGAGCCAGCGAAATCAAGCCATCCTAACGGGGATGGAAGCGCACGTCTGTGTATTGCAAACCGCGATGGAGTTGCAAACATCCTATATACAAGTCTTTGTCGCTGCAGACGCCGTCTGTTCCCGCAAACGTGAGGACTACGAAAATGCCTTGGCGCGCATGCAACAGGCCGGCGTTATCATCACTAACACCGAGTCGGTGGTCTTTGAATGGCTGAGGGATGCACACCATGAGCATTTCAAAGCGATTAGTACACTGGTGCGTTGAACCTTCCTGTCAGCGGTGGGATTGAAAAGCGTCGTATTCAAACTATAAAACAAGCGTTCTGGGCTACCGGAAACTGGCGCCCTTTTTTTATATGGCTATTCCACTGTCACCGACTTGGCGAGGTTGCGTGGCTGGTCAATGTCCGCCCCCTTCAGCACTGCCACATGATATGCAAATAGCTGAAGGGGCACGGTGTAGATCACAGGCGCGATCGGATCCTCTATGGGGGCCACGTTAAGGACCTGGACCCCGGCTGAGTTCTTTACTCCGGCCGCAGGATCCGCAAATACGTAGAGCTTGCCGCCACGGGCCCGCACCTCCTGGTGGTTGGTTTTCTGTTTCTCCAGCAATCCATCGTTTGGCGCAATAGCAACGACCGGCATGTCATCGTCAACCAGCGCCAACGGCCCATGTTTGAGTTCACCAGCTGGATAGGCCTCGGCGTGGATGTAAGAGATTTCCTTCAGTTTAAGCGCACCTTCCATTGCCACGGGATACAGGCTTCCCCGTCCTAGATATAAGGCATGATGCTTATTTGCGAACTGTTCGGCTAAGGTCTCAATCTGGTCGTTCAGCTCAAGGACAGCATTGAGCTTGCCCGGCAGACTCTCCAGTTGCGCAACCAGCGCGTGCTCATCTTCCACTGTCAGACCGCTACGTCTGGCAAGCACGATTACGAGCAGCATGAGTGCCACAAGTTGAGTTGTAAAGGATTTGGTGGAAGCCACACCGATCTCAGGTCCCGCACGAGTCATTAAAACGAGTTCGGATTCGCGCGTAAGCGAGCTTTCTGGCACATTGCAGATCGCAAGCGAATGGGCATAACCGCGCTGCTTGGCCTCATGCTGGGCCGCCAATGTATCGGCCGTCTCCCCGGACTGGGAGATGCTAACAAACAGCGTGTCCGGAAGGACCACCGGTCGACGATAGCGAAATTCGCTTGCGACCTCCACAGTACAAGGCAGACCCGCGATCGCCTCCATCCAGTATCGGGCGATGAGCCCAGCATGGTAACTCGTCCCGCACGCAACAATATGGACCGAGTGGATCTTATCCAACACGCTGGCCGCATTTGCGCCGAAAGCCTCCTCGAGTACGCGCCCCTCGGCAATTCGACCGTCTAATGTTTCGGCTACGGCGCGCGGCTGTGCGAAGATTTCCTTAAGCATGTAATGTCGGTAACCAGACTTGTCCGCGGCTTCTGCCGTCAATTCAGACACCTTGATCGGCCGGTGAACTTGTTTTCGACACGCATCGTAAATAGTGATCGTCTTTCGTCCAATGTCGGCGACATCGCCATCCTCAAGAAAGATGAATCGTTGCGTCACAGGCAACAGCGCGAAGACATCTGAGGCGATGAAGTGCTCGCCAATACCGACCCCGATGACTAAGGGGCTTCCGCGACGGGCAGCAATCAGTCGGTTGGGCTCTGACGTTGCAATGACGCCGAGCGCATACGCGCCGTCCAGCTCTTGCACTGTATCCATAACAGCCCCAAGCAAGTCTTGTCCGCGCTTCATATGATGGTGGACTTGGTTGACGACCACTTCTGTATCGGTCTCGGAGGTAAACTCATAGCCAGCATCCCCCTGGCGCGTCCGCAATTCTTCATGGTTTTCAATGATTCCGTTGTGGACGAGGGCTACCTCGCCCCGGCATACGTGAGGGTGCGCGTTGCTGGGACTGGGTTTCCCATGCGTTGCCCAGCGAGTATGGGCGATACCTGTGAGGCCGTAGAGTGCCTCACGTGCGAGGGCATCCTCCAGTTTCTTGACCTTACCCGTAACACGGATACGCTGAAGGCGATTCTTATTCCCAAGCACGGCGACCCCGGCTGAATCATAGCCCCGGTACTCAAGACGCTTCAGTCCCTCAAGCAATATCGGGGTAACATCGCGTTGTGCCACTGCACCAACAATTCCGCACATGCTTTAGTAAGCCTCCTCCTAAGCGCCAATGTCATTCATATGAAAAGCAGTCAAGGCAAGAGAATTTGACAATTGCTTTGCCGTTAAACGGGGACAGCGGAAGCTGCCGATAGAGGCAGTCCAGGGACCGACTGCATCAACCCCGACCACCAAGGTGGTCGGAGAACTGTACCCAAGGCGATCGGCTAATGGTCTCTGCACGGCATCAGAATGGTCGGGGCGAGAGGATTTGAACCTCCGACCACCGCAACCCCATTGCGGTGCGCTACCAGGCTGCGCTACGCCCCGGTTCGATAATAGACCTAAATAGGCCCTTCGGGAGAAAGGGTACTGCATGATGAAGCGCCGTTGGGCTTCATTTAAGATTCATAAAGGGGCACATCGACAACATCACTGTTGATCGAAGGACGTATGCTAGCGTCTTAGGATATCGAGAACCCCTTCCAGTTCGACGCGCAATTGACGAATGATTTGTTGGCTCTGATTGGAATCTTCCTTGGCCTCGGATCCGGAGAGGCGCTGGCGAGCACCCCCGATGGTAAATCCCTGTTCGTATAGCAGGCTGCGAATCTGCCGGATTAATATGACGTCATGTCGCTGGTAGTAGCGGCGGTTCCCGCGCCGCTTAAGAGGCTTTAGCTGTGGAAACTCCTGTTCCCAATAACGCAACACATGCGGTTTGACTGCACATAACTCGCCAACCTCACCGATGGTAAAATACCGCTTTCCAGGAATTACTGGTAAATAACTATCGTTCGATGCTTCCAGCATAGGCCTCTACCCTTGCTTTTAGTTTCTGCCCTGGACGAAATGTCACTACCCGTCGCGCACTGATTGGGATTTCTTCTCCGGTCTTCGGGTTGCGCCCAGGTCGTTCGTTCTTATCGCGCAAGTCGAAATTGCCAAAACCCGAAAGCTTTACCTGTCGCCCTGCCTCAAGAGCAGCCCGGATCGCCTCGAAAAACATTTCGACGATTTCCTTAGCTTCCCGCTTATTCAGGCCTAATTCTTCGTATAGCTTTTCGGCCATGTTTTCCTTGGTCAACGCCATATCACTCCCTCAGCGTGATACCAAACTTTTTCTTGAGCCCCCTCACGATGCCTTCCACGATGGCATCCACCTCCCCATCTATAAGAGTGCTAGAAGATCCCTGAAAGGTCAAGCCCAAAGCGAGACTTTTCTTCCCTGGATCAATGCCTTCCCCCTCATATACGTCAAATAACTGTAGGTGTTTTAGCACATCAGTGGCGCTTTTGGCAACAAAGTCGAGCACATCGGTGGCCGGGACGGCCTTATCGACCACCAGAGCAATGTCCCGGCGTATCGACGGGTACTTGGAGGGCTGGATGAAGCGAGGGAGGCGTTCTTGCATAACCTCACAGAGCTGCAGCTCGTAAACCAACACCGTCTGGCTAATCTCGAGATCGCGGGCAATCGCGGGGTGCAGGCTGCCCATCAACCCGACCCGCCGCCCTTGGCGGAAGATGCCGGCAGCCTGGCCCGGATGCAGCGCAGGGTGGTCAAGCGGGCGAAAATCGACCTCACCCGGGTCACTTGCCAGCCGCAAGAGCGCCTCCACATCGCCCTTCAAATCATAAAAGTCAGCGGGGCGAGCTGGGATCCCCCATTGCTCTGCATAGGCTGCCCCAGTAATTACGCCTGCCAGCATGTTCTCTTGTTCGAGTTCTACACCTTGTCTAAACACCAGTCCGCACTCGAATAGCCGCACACGGACCTGCTGGCGTTTTTGATTGTACATCAACGCTTGAACAAGGCCCGGCCAGAGGCTAGTACGCATAACCGACATGTCTGACGCGATCGGATTGGCGAGCGGGATGGCATGATCATTTAGCGCGAGTAAGGCTTGTAATTTTGGGTCAACAAAACTATAGGTAATCGCTTCGTGATACCCGCGATCGACCAACGTTTGACGAATATTGGACAGCGGTACCTGCGACTCGCGGGATCCTTGGATTTTAAGGCCACCCTGGGGGATGCGGCTGGGGATCATGTCGTAACCCTGGACACGAACCACTTCTTCAATCAGATCTGCTTCGATGGCGACATCGAAACGGAATGACGGGGGTGTAACCTTCCAGGCGCCTTTGCTGTGTTTGAACTCCATGCCCAGTTTTGCCAAGACGTCATTAACTGTTTTATCCGGAATCGATAGGCCAACCAGCCGCTCGAGGCGGGCACTCCGCAAGGTAATGGGCACTCGCTTTGGCAGGTTGTCCTTAAAGCAGCGGTCTACAACGGGGCCGGGTTCTCCACCGCAAATTCCGACGAGCAGGGCCGTCATCCTTTCCACCGCACGTCGCTGCAGTTCGAAATCAACACCGCGCTCAAAGCGGTATGATGAGTCGGTATGTAGCCCAAAACGCCGTGCACGGCCCGCAATCGCCCTTGGTGAGAAGAACGCACTCTCCAGGAAAATGTGCTGAGTAGCCTCTGACACCCCTGAGTCCACCCCACCGATGATCCCGGCCAACGCCAGCACGCGCTGTTCGTCTGCGATCACCAACGTATCGCTCTCCAGGGCAATATCCTGCCCGTCCAGGGATTGGAGCCGCTCATTGCCATTCGAATACCTCACGTGTACCGCACCGTGAAGCTTTTCGAGATCGAAAGCGTGCATGGGTTGCCCCAGCTCTAGCATGACGTAGTTCGTCACGTCGACAACCGCGTTCACGCTACGCAGTCCGCTGCGGCGGAGTCGCTCGCACATCCAAATTGGCGTACAGACAGACAGGTTAACCCCCCGAATCACTCGGCCAACATAGCGGGGACACGCCTCGGGGGCATCGATCTCAATTGACTGGGTATCTTTGATAGCATCCTGCACTGGCTCATACGGCGGTCCATGCACCTCACACCCATTTAGCACGCCCACCTCGCGCGCAATGCCGGCAATGCTGAGACAGTCCCCCCGATTTGGCGTAATCGCCACTTCGATACTGCTGTCTTCAAGCGACAAAAACTCATGCAGGTCTTTCCCAAGAGGGGCGTCAGCCGGCAGTTCCATCAGCCCTTCTCCATCATCGCCCCCAAGCCCGATCTCCGCAGCTGAACACAGCATGCCCTGAGACTCGACGCCACGAATCTCGGCCGCGGTGATTCGCCTGCCCTCAGGTAGAGTGGCACCGACGTCTGCGAATGGCGCTCGCATGCCTACCCGCACGTTCGGCGCCGCGCAAACGACTGTGGAGGTTTTGCCATGACCGATGCTCACCTGACAAACCTTAAGCTCGTCTGCCTCGGCATGCGGGCGCACCTCTGTGACGTCGGCGATCACGATACCACTGAACTCGGCCGCCACGGGCCGAACAGACTCCACCTCCAGACCCGCCATCGTCAGCTGCTCCACCAATGTCTCGGTCGGAACCGGCGGATCAACCCACTCACGTAACCAATGCTCACTAAATTGCATCTACCAAGTACCCGAATCCCCTAACTCACAATTATTGAGAACACGCCCTACCATTCGATCCCGCTCAACCGAACTGCTCGAGAAACCTCAAATCGTTCTCAAAGAACAAACGTATGTCATCGATGCCGTAGCGCAGCATCGAAAGCCGCTCCACACCCATCCCGAAGGCGAATCCCGTAAACACTTCGTTATCGATTCCGACATTATCCAAAACAGTTGGGTGGATCATTCCGCAGCCTAGGACCTCCAACCAGCCGCTCTCCCCACAGACGCGACAACCACGCCCTTCACAAATAACACACTGAATATCGACCTCTGCCGAAGGTTCAGTAAATGGAAAATATGATGGGCGAAACCGCAACTTGAGATCCTCCTCAAAGTAATTTCGCATGAAATCTTCGAGCACTCCCTTCAAATCAGCAAAGCTGACACACCGATCCACCATATAGCCCTCAACCTGATGAAACATTGGAGAGTGAGTGACGTCTGAATCGCGCCGGTAAACTCGGCCTGGCGCAATCACCCGCAATGGAGGACGATGTTCTTTCATGACCCTGATCTGTACAGGTGAGGTGTGTGTACGCAACAGGGTGTGATCATCAAAATAAAAGGTGTCATGCATCGCGCGGGCCGGATGATGCGATGGAATATTGAGAGCCTCGAAGTTGTGATAATCGTCTTCAATTTCTGGACCTTCCACGATTTCAAACCCGATCTTGCTAAACAGGGCTTCGATCCGTTCTAGGGTGAGTGTGATTGGATGCAGGCCGCCCGAACGCTGACCACGTCCAGGCAAAGTGACATCGATACGCCCGCCAACCAGCTTGTCCTCTAGGCGCTCAGACTCAAGCACCAGACGGCGGGTCTCGACGGCCTGCTGTACGGTCCGCTTTGCCTGATTGATCTCTTCCCCCGCCCGTGGGCGTTTCTCTGCTGGGAGTTTATGAAGTTCCTTGAGCCGCAAGGTCAGCAGCCCTTTTTTGCCTAGAAACTTGACGCGTACCTGCTCAAGTGCGGCGAGGTCACGGACGCTGCCCACGGCTTGCTCAGCATCAGCTACAATTTTCTTTAATCCGTCCTGCACTTCATTGGAAAACCAACAAATAAAAACAGGGGATGGACCACAGTCCTTTCCCCTGCCGTAGAACAAGAGATCTATAGAGGAAAATCAACTCGCGAGGCAGGCCTTGACCTTATCTGCCAGCTCGGCAAACGCCCCTTTGTCGAACACGGCGAGGTCAGCCAAGACTTTCCTATCAATCTCTATGGAAGCCTTATGCAATCCATTCATAAACCGGCTGTAGGAAATTCCACATTCACGGGCGGCTGCATTGATACGTATGATCCACAATCCCCTGAATTGGCGCTTTCGCTGCCGGCGGTCCCGATAGGCGTACTGTCCTGCCTTGGTTACTGCCTGCTTGGCAACACGGTAGACGTTTTTCCGGCGCCCCCGATAACCCTTCGCCTGGCTAAGAACCTTTTTGTGCCTCGCATGGGCGGTAACGCTGCGCTTTCCTCTTGCCATCCCAATATTTCCTCACATTATGTGTACGGCAATAGACGGCGTACTGCCTTTTCGTCGTTATCACTCAATGCGATTAAGGGCCGCAATTGGCGTTTCCGCTTGACCTTTTTCTTGGTCAAAATATGATTTTTATGCGACTGGCGATGCCTAAATTTGCCCGATGCCGTGCGCTTAAACCGCTTGGCCGCACCGCGATTCGATTTCATCTTTGGCATCCCTACTACTCCATGTTTAACCGCAGCATTACTAACGGGCCCTGCAAACGCAACTGCAACGTGTCATCTCTTGTCCTGCTCATCTCTTCGGTCCAAGTATCATCACCATCTGCCGACGCTCCATCTTAGAATACTGTTCGACAGCGCCATACTCTGCGAGATCTGCCTCAATCCGTTGTAGCATTTTCGAGCCAAGTTCCTGGTGCGCTAACTCGCGGCCCCTGAAACGCAGTGTTACCTTTACTTTATCTCCATGCGTAAGAAAACGTATCAGATTGCGTAATTTGATCTGATAATCCGCTTCATCTGTCCCCGGCCGGAATTTTACTTCTTTAACCTGTATCTGCTTTTGTTTCTTTTTTGCTGACTGCCGCTTTTTGTTCTCATCAAACAAATACTTCCCATAATCCATGACTCGGCAGACTGGCGGGTCAACATTAGGCACGATCTCCACAAGATCTAGCTCAGCCTCATCGGCTATTTGCAGTGCCTGCTCCAAAGGCACAATGCCAACTTGCTCTCCATCACTGCCGATAACCCGCACTTCCGCGCTCGTTATCTGTTCATTAAGACGAGTCTTCTTTCCCGCAGCGATATTCTAATCCTCCAAAATGCGGCGGCCGCGGCACACGACTTCGGTTTGTAGACGCTCGGCGAAATCGTCCAGGGACATAGCGCCAAGGTCCTCCCCCCCACGCGTACGCACGGCCACGGAATTGGCTTCCATCTCGCGCCCGCCCACAATCAGCAGATACGGGACACGTTGCATTGCGTGCTCGCGGATTTTATGCCCGATGGTCTCATTTCTCAAGTCGGCCGTTACTCTGAACCCCTGTTTTTTCAAGGTGTCTGCCACGGCTTCTGCGTATCTTACTTGTTTCTCTGTAATACTGATCACGACCACCTGTACCGGCGCCAACCACGCCGGAAAGGCACCCGCATAGTGTTCAATCAAGATGCCAATAAAGCGCTCCAGTGAACCCAGTATCGCCCGATGCAGCATCACCGGGACTTGTTTAGAGCCTTCCTCGCCAATATAGTGTGCCCCGAGCCGATCCGGCATCGAAAAATCAACCTGGATAGTCCCTAACTGCCATATGCGACCGATGCAGTCCCTGAGCGAGAAATCGAT
>JAPUIX010000044.1 GCA_027296625.1 Gammaproteobacteria bacterium
CTGACTCGCGTTACAAAAGGCGTCTGGGCAAATACGGGTCATCCGTACTTTCATCCACTGTGCTGCGTTCCGTATCTGTTGAGCAAAGAGCAGGGCTATGTTTCATTTCTGACGGCGTTACACTCACACGGTGTTGTTTCGCAGATCCCGAAAACGATCCAGGTTGCGACAACAGGTCGCGCTCGTTCGTTAAATTCGCCAGTTGGCCGCTACGAGTTTTTCCAGGTCAAGCCAGAACTGATGGCGCAGGGCGTTGACTGGGGTGAAGCGCGGCTGCCGTATCTTCTTGCCAGCGCGGAAAAAGCACTGCTCGATACCCTTTATCTCGCGACACGCAAGAATCGACGATTTGCGCGCATGCCTGAGCTTGATGTCACGCAGTCCGGGTTTCGAGTACGGGAGTTCGGACGTCTTCTTGATGGGCTTCCGATTCCGAAGCGAATACTGTCGGCTATGCGCTCGCAATGGGCGACTATTCGACGATGAAACGAAAGGGTACTGACAAGTTGTGCGCCACGAGGCGCTGTTTTGCTAGCGGCTGCAAGTGCCGCCCAGGAAGCGGAGGCCCGCCGCGCCTGGTATCGAGTCTTGAGCCGGTATGGGTAACCTTGCTGGTTAAGCGTAGACAGAGAGGTGATAGGCCGTAAGCCTTCGGGCTGAAGTGATAGAGCCCCGTTAAAGTACATTGTGGGATGGTCGATGGTTTAATTTGACTAGAAGACAGCATCCGGTACCGCGAATTGGGCAGCGGTGTCGGGCGTCCCCGGGGTCTGAGAGCACGGCATGTCATCAAAGTAAGACAGTGAACGTGGGAGATCCTTACTACTCTGCCAGGGAAGGGCAGTAGCGGCGAACAAGTCTAAACAGCGAGGACGCCGGGAAGGTTGTGAGGAAGTCAGATGGGTCATATTACTGATGAAGCAGGGTAACGCCTGTGGAGGGAAGGGCCCTGGGTAAAGTTAACCTCAAAGGGGACACGTTGTGGGTACCACAGAGACCCGAGAAACGACGGCAACAAAACTTGCGAGGATAGCGAAGCTATCGGCCAGCGACCGATTCAAGCGGTTTGACAGCTTGATGCATTTGTTTAAGGAAGAGTCGCTGGCCGCGTGTTTCCACAGGCTGGATGGACGGAAGGCCGTGGGAGTCGATGGTGTGAGAAAGGCCGAGTACGGTGAACACCTCGAACCGAACCTGAACGCGTTGATCGCTCGGATGAAGCGCATGGGCTACCGCCCGGGGCCAGTACGACAAGTGCTGATCCCGAAGGGGGATAAAGCCGGTGCGACCCGTCCACTGGGGATCAGCAACTTCGAGGATAAACTGGTGCAGGGGGTGATGCATCAGGTTCTGGAAAGCATTTATGAGCCACTGTTTCTGCCTGGATCTTATGGGTTCAGGCCGGGACGCAGCTGCCATGATGCGATCCGGGACCTGCTAGACCACCTGTATCGGAATCCGGTTCAGACGGTGATCGATGTGGATTTGGCGAAGTTTTTCGACACCATTGATCACGAGTTACTGCTCGGGATGTTGCGCGAGAAGATTAACGATCCAAAGTTCCTGCGTTACGTGCAGCGGATGTTCAAATCCGGTGTACTGGCGGCAGGGGAACTGACGGTCGGTAATGAAGGGGTACCACAGGGCAGTCTGTGTAGCCCGATACTCGCCAATATCTTTGCGCATTACGTGATCGATGTCTGGTTGGAAGAAGTCGTCAAGGTGCATTGCGCGGGCAAGGTGGCCTGGTTTCGGTACGCCGATGATCTGGTGATCTGCTGCGAGTATGAGCGCGATGCCTTACGAGTCCGCAAAGCGCTTGGTGGCCGACTGTCGCGGTACAAACTTTCTCTGAACGAGCAAAAGACCCGACTGGTCGAGTTTGCTCGACCCCGAAACGGCCACCCCCGGCTTGGAGTCTTCGACTTTCTGGGATTTACCTTTTATTGGGGACGATCTCGGAAGGGCGTGCCGACGCCGAAGGTGAAAACCAATGGCAAACGGATGCGAACCAAGTTGAAGTCTGTCAATGCCTGGGGAAGGTTGATTCGCAGTCGGTATCCGCTGAAATACATCTGGGCGGTATTCCGTGCGAAATTGCGAGGACACATTCAATACTATGGTGTGTCTTTCAATATCCGTGCGGTGCAAACGTTCCTGATGAAAGCGACGCGGATCTTGTTCAAGTGGTTGAATCGACGCAGTCAACGACGATCGTTCACCTGGGAGCAGTTCACCTTGTTCATCAAGGCTCACCCGCTGCCAAGGGCGAGGGTCTGTCATGCGTTGTTCTAGCCTCATCAAGTGGTGACGTGAAGGGCTTTGTCTTGAGCCTATTGCCTGAATTGGGCACGATGGGTTCTAAATGGGGGGGAGCTGGGGTGACCCGCTCCTCTACCAGCTAACTACTCATCCTAAGAAAAATTGCGCAGCGAAGCGACCGTTTTGGACCGCGAAGCGACCCGCAGGCCGAGGCACATGGATGTGCCGAGTCAATCTCTCTGGGCGCGCATCCCCCTCCTCACAGGTCATGTGGTCTATATAGACGGGAGTGCAGTCGGTAGTCGTTAGGCCGATCCCGCGAATCTCCCGCAACCCGCTGGTAAAAGTATATACATACTTACAAGACAACCTGGTGACGAGCCAGGTTGTTATTGATGAACGCAAGGCATCTGTGGATGCTGAGTCGCCGCTTTTCGCGTAGGTGAACCGCCTTAATTGAAAAGTGAGTAGGGTCCCATTAGTCTATGTGATCATTGCGGTCAGACATAGTCGTCTGGGTAACAGAGACTTAGATTGCTGATTACAGGAGAGAGAGGCGTGACCGGCAGCATTTTTCAAGACGCATTAGTCCGATTAAGACAGTATGGTGAGAGTGCAGGTGTATCTCAGGAGGTAATCGAATCACTGATGCACCCATTCTCTATGTTGACAGCAACCCTGCCTGTCCGAATGGATAATGGATCGAAGCAGTATTTTACCGGCTATCGTTGCCGGTACAACAACGTACTAGGTCCCACTAAGGGAGGGATTCGCTTTCATCCCAATGTGTCTATGCCCGAAGTGCAGGCATTGGCCCTGTGGATGACGATTAAGTGTGCGCTTGTCGGACTACCATACGGCGGTGCGAAAGGCGGCATCATTGTCGATCCGAAAAATCTATCTCCGATGGAGTTGGAACGCCTGTCAAGAGCGTATGTGCGCGCAATGGCAGACTTTATTGGGCCACAAACTGATATCCCGGCACCAGATATCTATACCACTGCCCGAATCATGGGTTGGATGATGAACGAATACGAAGCAATCAAGCGCATAAAAGCCCCAAGTGTAATCACGGGGAAGCCGGTTCGGCTTGGTGGGAGTCTTGGACGCGAGGATGCGACCGGGCGGGGCGCCTATTTGTGTATTCGTGAGTTGTCTAAAAAGCATCAACTTGATCCGGGAAAAACCACAGTTGCAGTACAGGGCTTTGGCAATGGTGGCTATCACGTTGCACGACTGTTACACGATGCGGGCTACCATATTGTTGCTATCAGTGATTCAAAGGGTGGCATTTACTCGCCCAAAGGATTTGATGTCGACAGTATTCACGAGGTAAAACAACGTACTCGCCGTGTGCGAGCAGTGTATTGTGAACAATCAGTTTGTGAGCTGGTAGATCATGATGTCATCTCTAATGAGGAGTTACTGAAGCTTGATGTCGATATTCTGATTCCGGCAGCACTTGAGGGTGTTATCACGGAGAATAACGCTGCCTCTATCAACGCAAAGTATATCGTTGAAGTGGCAAATGGTCCGATTCTGAGCACTGCAGATTCCATAATTGAAGAAAAAGGCATAACGGTTATTCCAGACGTATTGGCTAATGCCGGCGGAGTTACCGTTAGTTATTTCGAATGGGTACAAAACCGACAGGGTTTAAAATGGACAATTGATAAAGTGCATACCCGATTGCAGGAAATTATCATTGAAGCGTTTAACGAGGTTTGGGACCTTGCCAAGGAGCGAAATCTCAGCCTGCGTAGTGCCGCATACTCAGTGGCAATTCGGCGAATTGGGGAAGCGGTGGAAGCGCACGGTACAAGGGATTATTTTAGCAAGTAGAAGAGACACACATAGTTAGTATGCGGAGTGTGGATATTTTTTCGATGTGAATCGCTGATACTGAAGTCCCATTGAGTCACGGTTGCCATGGATCAATTCAGCTGACGAATCGTAGGTTTGCAGTGCATAAAGGGGCACTCGATGGACCCACAGTCTGCCGCATGTTCAATAGCATTATCGGTGGAACTACGATTCGACGATATTTGAGC
>JAPUIX010000045.1 GCA_027296625.1 Gammaproteobacteria bacterium
ACCACGCCGAGAGAATTACAGCCAGCAGTCCTTGCCCAAGGCCAGTTTCATGGCGCCGATGCGATTCACAAGGGTTCTGGTACGGCCATCATCTACAAGCTGGCCGATGAATCTCGCCTCCTGCGCCTGCAGGAGTTTCGAGTAACAAACGGTCCCGCCCTTGACGTGTTGCTGGTGGCCCATCCCAATCCGAAGGACTGGAACGATATTAAAGATGATTACTTAGATCTGGGCGAACTGAAAGGAAACGTTGGCAACCAGAATTATGGGATCCCGTTCGATGTCGATATTACCCGATACAAGAGCGCCGTAATTTTCTGCGTTGCGTTCCGTGTCGCCTTCTCAACAGCGACCTTGAATTAAGAGAGAAGCGCAGATACCTCCCAGGAAAAGCAAACCGAGCGTAATACGATACACCGCTTAGAAGGGATTCCAGGTCCTCTCCCGCGAATACTTCATATAACCGACGTTAACACCAGCGCGCAGTCCTCCACCGAGGCGAATCGGCGCAAGAATGATATCGCCCGATTGGTGGTAGTTAGCACCGATCCCAGCGATGTAATAGAAACTGCCCTCCACTGCGGGGAAGCGCTGAAATATCGCATCGGTATTGGGAAGATGGTAGACGAGCACAAACACCTTGGATGCGTTGCCACCGAAGTCAAAGCCTGCCGACGGTCCCGTCCAATGGACTTTCTCCTGAGACCCACTCTTCAGAAACAACGTGCCATCGCCGTAGCGTGCGCCGACGATAAACGCGCCACTCGCCTCCTGGCCCTTGATATACCCGTTTGGGCGTCCCTGCTCTGCAAAGAGCTTTTCAATTACGCCACCGATCCCCGCTGCGCCCTCGCCGACGAAATCGGTAGCCTCCTTGATAATACTCGTCTGATCGTACGTATCCTCATCCGTACCCTCGTCAGGGTTCTGGTTTGCATCCGCCCTAATAGATGATGCATATGTTGCAAAAACCACCAAAATTGCAAAAAGTGTGAGCCTGTACGGTGTTAACCTAAACATCAGTAAGTCTCCCCTCTCGCATGCATGCTACCAAAGCTAATTTAATCACTAAGTTTAGCAGGCTAAACCAAGGTTTCACGGTCAATTTGGCCTATCTGCGATGGCGGTCTCACTTGAGGACGCTTGTTGTATAAGTTTCCTAACAATTGGAAATACGGCGATGGCGTCGTCCTGTGATGCGAGACTTCCCCCGCTCACCACATAACAGCGAATTCTTGGGATTGGCCCGCTTCTTGCGTAGGTCCCGATTTGCCCGTATAAATAATCGCTGCATGTGACACTCTTATTTAAGCCGTCTCGCTTCAACACTGCGTAGTCGGCAATTGCAGATTGCTAAACAGCCCCATAGTAGCACTTAACAACTTGGCAGCGAGCTTCCGGAAGAAAATTAATGCGTCCTAATAATTTCCTGAAGGTTGCCATTGCCCTCGGCATCCCGCTCATTTGCTTCATCGCATTCTTCAGTTCCTTCAGTAGCAATCTGTCCCGAATATCTCTGGGCGAAGCACGCACCCACAACACGCAACCCATTGATCACCTCACGACGCCCACCATACCCGATCGCGCTGAACCCCAAGCAGGCGAACGAGTAGACACGCCCAGCACACCGCACCCAGCCAGTGCGCTCAAGGGCAGTACACTGGCGCTGATTGCCCTGGCCGCCAGAGCAGCCGGAGCCGAGGTCACAGTAGACAGCAGAGCGGATCGCGTCGCCGAGGAAAGGGAGGCAGGTTATCGCATTGCTTTCGAGGCGGAGACGCTTGAAGGGCTGGTCGAGGAGCTGACCGGCATTGAAATCCCGGCGATCGGTCCTATCCAGGGGAGTGCGCTGCTGTCCTATGCCGACGGCGACTACCGGCTGACCGACCTCAAGCTCACGATCAAGGGACAAGGGGGTGTTGTCGTGACCGGGCACGGTGCCATCACCAAGCTGACCGCGGGCAAAGGCATAGACCTCACCATGGCGATGAAGGCCGATACCGTCGCAGACATCGCCGCGTATTACGGGGGCAAACTGCCAGCCGTCGATGCGAGCGCTGAACTCACAGGCGTTGATCTCCCCTCGGCGGGGCCCGTGACAGTCACTTGGCGGGTGTCCGATGCCGGGGAGGACTACCGGGTAAGTAACATCAAGGCCAGCATCAAGGCAGGCGATGCCGAGGCCACCGTCACCGGCTCCATCGCCGAGATTCTGCAACTCAAGGGGCTCGACATCACAGTCAGGATGAAAGCAAGTTCCCTTGCAGCGTTCTCCAAGATGGCGGGGGCCGAACTCCCGGCCCTAGGCCCCGTCGTGGGGAGCGTGAGGATCTCGGACGCGAAGCGGGACTCCCGGGTCAAGGACATTAACGGCCAACTGACCGTTGGCAACAACGAAGCCACTGCCAACGGGTCAATCGCCAACCTGAGGGAGGGCACGGGATTGGAGCTCAATGTGACAGTCAACGCCCACACACCGTCCGATCTCTCGAGCCTGGCCGGCACCGATCTGTCAGCCCTTCAACCGGCCCAAGCGACCGCCAGGATCATCGAGGCTGACGGCGCTTACCGGGTGGAAGACATCAAAGGCACGCTCAAGGCTGGCAATGCCGAGGCCACCCTCAGCGGTTCCGTCGCGGACCTTCTGGAAGCCAAGGGCGTTGACATCGACATCGCCTTGCAGGCCAAGTCCCTAGCTGACCTCTCCGAGTTGGCCGACACCGACCTCCCGGACATCGGGCCGCTCGAGCTCACCGCAAAGATCGCCGACGCCGAGGACGCCTACATCATCAAGGACATTACCGGGAGCCTCACGGCAGAGACGGCCCAGGTCACCTTCACGGACGGCTCCATCTCAGAACCCTTAGCGGGCCGGGGGCTCAAGCTTCCCGTCCGGTTAAAGGCCGACAGCCTCGCTGATCTCTCGAAGCTTGCAGCCGCGGACCTTCCGGCGGTGGGCCCGGTTGAGGTTGCCGCCACCGTCTCCGACGCCCCCAATGGGGCGTGGCATCTGGCAGCCCTCAACGCCAAGGTCGGAAAAAGCGATCTGTCGGGCAAGGCAACGGTAGCACTAAATGGCCCGCGCCCTAGGGTAGAGGCAGATCTCACCTCGAGGTTGATCGATTTGAGGGCGTTCGTCGCGGACGTGGACCTCGCACCCACGAAGATCCTCAAGGAGGGCGAAGCCGCCGAAGAGGCTGGGACGGACTATGCGCGAATCTTCCCCAATGACCCGATATCCTTCGAGGGCCTCCGAGCCATGGACGCAGACATCACCCTCGAGGTGCACCACTTCGTAAGTCCCAAGTATGTCATTCTGGAGGACGTGCACGGGAGTCTGAACCTGAAGGAAGGGCTCCTCATTGTGAAGCCCTTCTCCGCGCACGCGGGGGGCGGGTCCTACCTCGCCAACATCATGATCGATGCCCGTAGTGATCCACCCCTGATAGAGTTTGATATTGACATTAAAGATGCGTCAATGGAGCAGATCTTAAAGGAGCGGTATGGCGAACCCCTGTTGAGTGGCGGGACGACCAATGTTGACTTGCACTGGCGCGGCCAGGGCAATTCGGTGCGCGCCTTCATGGGCAGTCTGAACGGTCATTTTTTGTTGGAATTGGAAAACTATCGCATCGACAACAAGGCGGCGGCCAAATTCCGTGCCTTGGATCTGCGCGTAGGCGCTCTATTAACGGATGTCATACTCGTCATCCAACCAAAGGCCAAAGAAGAACGCTACACAACGCTCATCTGCGGCGTCACCCAATTTTATTTCAAGGATGGGCTCGCCGCCTTCGAGAAGGGCATCGGCGCCCAGACCAACCAGCTCGACATTATCGCCAGCGGCATCATTAATTTAAAGAACGAGAAACTGGAGATCGCCTTTCATCCCGAGGCGCGTCGGGGGATATCTCTTCCCACGGGCGCCCTCGCCAAGCTCGTCAAAGTAGGGGGCACACTCGCCAACCCACACATTGAACTTGACCCGGCTGGGCTCCTGGGTATCGGCGCCTATATCGGCGTCGGCGTCGTGACGTTCGGGACATCCGTGCTCGCCAGGGAGCTTCTAAAGAAAGACGCAGCGAAGGATCCGTGTGAAACGGCGCGGGAGAGTCAGCTGATTGACCCCAAGGCGGCACAAGAAAAGCAGAAAGGTCCCATCCGTAGACCGATTGATACAAGCATAGAAGCAGTCAAGGGCGTCCTGGGAAACTAAGGGCGGCGTGGCCCGGCCCCGTGCGGATCAGGCATTGACGAAGCAATTATAGAGCCAGGCGAAGATTGCGCCGCCAATGGCGCCGTCCACCAACCCATAGAGCGTACCAAGGATGACCTGGCCAAAGTTAGCCTCCGCGGTGTATCCCGGATAAACGGAGGCTGCCATTTCCAGAAATGCCTGGCCATAGGGGGCCGCCACGAGGTTAGCCACCCCGACTAGCAATAAGAAGAGTCCCCAGATCAGGCCGGCTGCGATAGCCAGTGTTTAAACTCAAGTTTCATCAGAAATATCTCCTCTGCTGTTGTGTCGTTTCATTCTTGAAGATTGCATTATCATTACGCAACAATCTCGAGTAAACGTGAGGGCTCGAGTGCTTCCCAGGAAACAACCACGTGGTGCGCCGAAGGTCTTTAATAAACGGGCTTTTTGCTCCAGTTACAGTTGACCCATAGGAGAAACGAGCGCGCTTGCTCAGCCTGCGCGAAACACGCGGACATTAATCGTAGACGATTGAGTGGATCTCGTGAGGTACGGATGGGCCTACTGCAGCAGATGTAGCTTGGCCGGAGGGCAACGGCCCCGCATCCTACACCTTGAGCATTTGGCATGCCCGCTTGCTCAAGCCGTTCAGCGCCCCCTCGAGTTCTTGCCGCTTCGCCTCCAGCAAGCCATCGGCCAGGTCGGCTGGCACCTCAAGCGGCGTGCCGATTGCCAACGCGACCTGGCTGAATGGCTTAGGGATCTGCGTGCGATCCCACCCGCCAGCGGTCCAGTACCGCGCCGCTTCAACATGAACTGGCAAAATGGGTTGGCCGGAGGCACTCGCTAGCCAGATCGCCCCCGGCTGTGCGCGCTGGGCTGGGCCTCTCGGGCCATCGACCGTAATGCCGGTTGCCCGCCCATCAGCTAATGCGCGCTTGAGCCGTATGATCGCGCGCCGCCCACCGCGTGAGGTGGAGCCGCGCACGGTGCCGTAGCCGAACCACTGGAGGATCCGTGCGACCCACTCGCCGTCGAAGCTCTCGCTGACAATGACAACAATCCCACGGTGGCGCAAGTAGTAAAAAGCCAGGATTCGATCGTGCCAGAGGGCGTAAATTGGTGTGCGACCACGCTGACATAAGTGCTCCAGGTGATGCATCCCTTCGACGCGCCAACGAAGCGTTCGACCAACTAGCGCAATGAGTGGATAGCCCAGTGCCGCGATAGTGGCGACTTGGAACTGTCTCCAGCGTGACAATTTCAAGAAAGCCTCAGCAACCTAGTGTGGCAAGGCACAGATTGGGCACGTTGACCTGAGCGCTCAACGTGCCGCGGCTGCGCGCAGGGTTAGGCCTTGACGAAGCAATTGTAGAGCCAGGCAAAGATTGCGCCGCCAATGGCGCCATCCACCAACCCATAGAGCGTACCAAGAATGACCTGGCCAAAGCTCGCCGCGGCTGTGTATCCCGGATAAACGGAGGCTGCCATTTCCAGAAATGCCTGGCCATAGGGGGCCGCCACGAGGTTAGCCCCCCCGACCAGCAATAAGACAAGTCCCCAGATCAGGCCGGCTGCGATAGCCAGTGCTTTAACGTCGAATCTCATCAGAAAGATCTCCTCTAAGGTTGGTCGATTCATTCTTGAAGGTTACATTATGATTGCGAAACAATCCGACGTAAAACTAAAGGCTAGACTCCTTCTAAGGAAACGACCATTTGGCACAGCCGAGTGGCTAAGGTTCTTTCTACCATGAAGGCGCGGAATTCTATTGAAAGCATGAACGGGCTCGATTTGAGGGACGCGATCCAGTTACCGGACGGCCGGTATAGTATACGTAACACGTTTTCCTCGGAAGATGTCTACGTCCGCGACAACCGCAAGCTAAAGCACGCGCTGGATCGAATGCTTGCCGCGCTGCTTCTCGTGCTACTCTCTCCGGTACTTCTGATCTGTGCCGGCGGAATCGCTCTCGAGGCCTTGGTATCCCCACGATCGAGAGGCCCGATCCTCTACAAACAAACCCGTATCAGCGCGGGGAGGCCCTTCGAGTTACTTAAGTTCCACACCTTCTATCTTGAGGACGACGCGGCGCTCGCGCACCTTAAAGATACGACCTGGTTCATCAACGAGCGTCCCCAGACGGTGTGGGGAAGGGTGGTGAGGAAGTTCTATCTCGACGAACTGCCGCAGCTTTTCAACATCCTCAAGGGCGAGATGAGCTTCGTTGGGCCGCGCCCCTGGCCCCGCAAGCAGTTTCTCGAGGCTGTGGAAAGAGGCTATCACGCGATGCGACTGATCAAGGGCGGGGTGTGCGGGCCGGTGCAAGCCACGAAGGGTGTGGGCCACTGTTTCCGGACGACCTTGGAGATGGACGAGGTTCTGGTACGTAATTACTTGTCTCGTTCAGCGCTGGGCGTGGTGGCTGTGGATCTCGCCGTGGTATGGGCAACGCTGAAGACCGTGATGCGTGCTCAAGGCCTCTGATCGGCGGGCTTCGCAATCTTTCGCCCACCCAGTAGATTGAACCAGAATGGCCGTGATCGGTCGCCACTTAAACTGGACTTGGTATTTGACAGGCCACAAAATAGGTTGCTAACGCTAGAAACTTACAAAGAAGAAGTTGAGTCGCTATTCTAATCAGAAGATGCGCGAAGCAATGAAAGCCACCGGCAATCGGCTCGCGCAGGCGTGCATGCAAACGTTATTCGCACAGTTTGAGAGGGTCCCACCCGTTCGCCTGCCCACGCGCCTTGTCCCCGCGTTTGTCGTGGCACTCGCCCTCTCGCTGCCATCGCCAACTTTGGCACAGGATGATGGCGAGCAAACCCTCGAGGCCCCTGACAGCTCAAACCCGCAGGCAACTATTCTCGAGCAGCCGGTCGAGTCCCCCGACACCAGGGGGCTGCCAGAAATAATGGCAGAGCACCCGCTTGCCCCCGCCAACACCTCGAGCCCGCGGGCGACCCTGAAGACCTTTATCGACGCGATCGATGAGGCCTATCGTATCTACCGCACGGAGGGGATGTCCCGGAAGAATCGCCCGCAAATGAGCGCGCTGTCGGACCTTATCCTGGACACGCTCGATCTCAGCGAGGTCCCGCCGACGCAAGCGAGAGCCGTGGGGATTCAGACGATGGCACGCATCAAGGAGGTGCTGGACAGAATAGAGCTCCCGCCTCCGGAGGCGATCCCCGACGAAGAGACCATGAGGACCCTCGAGGAGGCGGGTGAGCCAGCGCGCTGGAGCGTGCCCTACACCGAAATCACCATCGCGCGGGTCGCCGAGGGCCCCCGGCAGGGCCAGTATCTCTTTACCGCCAAGACCGTCGAGCGCGCAGAGCAGTTCTACCAGCGGATCAAACACCTACCGTACCAGCCCGGCGGGGTTTCACGGGATCTCTACGATATCGTCCGTTATGCGCCCGGATGGATCATCTCCGAGCGGTTGATCCTCGCGTTGCCCGCGTGGATGCGCGTTGGCGTGCTCGAGGTCGCCGTTTGGCAGTGGGTGGTGACGATCACTGTTCTGGCGCTGGCTGGGGTATTGCTGTGGCTCCTCTCCCTGTGGGCACGGCGTATGAGGCGCCGTTCCACGGCTCCCTGGCACTGGAGTACCCTCGTGCTTACACTCGCGACGATGGCCGCCTTGACCGTGTTACATGATCTCATAGAAGATCAGATTGGCGTCTCGGGGCCGGTGGCTACCGTCATCATTACTGGGCTCTGGATCGTGTACATAACAGCCGGGTGCGTCGCCGTCTACACCATCGGCAATGGCGTAGCGGCCGGACTCACCGCCTCGCGGCGCATCAGGCCAGAGAGTCTCGACGCGAATTTCACACGCGTCTCCATTCGGATTATCTCACTCCTGGTGATCTTCTACATTGCGGTCGCGGGCGCCCAACATCTGGGCGTGCCCCTAGCGCCGCTCCTGGCGGGTATTGGCGTCGGCGGCCTGGCGGTGGCATTGGCTGCCCGGCCCACGATTGAGAACGTCATCGGCGGCTTCACCCTGTTCGCAGACAAGCCCGTGCGCGTCGGCGATTTTTGCCGTTTCGGCAACAACCGGCTCGGCACCGTGGAGGAGATTGGGCTTCGCTCGACCCGGATCCGCACGCTCGACCGTTCCGTCGTCTCGGTGCCGAACTCCCAGTTCTCAGAGCTGCAACTCGAGAACTTAACTCTACGTGACCGGATCCGGCTACATGCGGTACTGCAATTGCGCTACGAAACAACGCCCGAGCAACTACGCTATGTGCTCGCCAAGTTGCACGAGTTGGCCGTGGCCCATCCCAAGATTTCAAACGATCCCCCGCTGCGCGTGCGTTTCATGGGTTTCGGGGATTACTCGCTCGATGTCGAGATCTTCATCTATGTTGCTACAAACGATTGGGATGAATTCCTGGCGGTCCGCGAAGATATGTTCCTGCGTATGATG
This sequence comes from Gammaproteobacteria bacterium, assembly GCA_027296625.1. Classification (NCBI taxonomy): domain Bacteria; kingdom Pseudomonadati; phylum Pseudomonadota; class Gammaproteobacteria; species Gammaproteobacteria bacterium. The sequence goes on from JAPUIX010000045.1 coordinate 8,640, forward strand.
GACATCATTAAAGAGGCCGGAACCGGCTTCGCCGTTCCCGCCCAGACGACCTACCTCACACGGGACAAAATAGTGGATAGCGACCAGGTTCATGCGGCCGAGGCCGTGGTGCAGAACTGGCGGAGCGAGGGCAAGCTCCCATTCCCCGACCTGCCGGCAGAACGAACCCAGAAGATAAGAGACACGCTGGAGTTCCCACCCGCAGGCTCACCAGAGGGTCCACCCGCAGGCCCCAGGGAGGTACAGACCCCGCACGCCAGCAAAAATCCCACAAGCGGAAAGAAATAGGTCAAACAAACCTCTGACCGAGCGGCGGCCTTCGACTTACTTGCTGCCCTGCGTATTAATTGAACCGAAAATCGACACGCAACGCGCCGCCGAAGGTCTCGGTGCCATCTAGAAACGACGCCAGGAAGCCCCCCTTAATGCTCACGAACGGGTTCTTCTCAAGATTCAACCACACGCCGGTGTCAAGGCGGCGTTCCGGCCCGCTGCCCCCGTTAATGGCGTTCGTGGCCCTCGTGCTGACGGTGCCGTTGTTATTGACCGTGTTGGTGGTGGCGGCGCCCCCGGCGCCAAAGTTGATGACGGTTCCCCCGTTGCTGACAGTGACACCGGGGTCGACGGTCATCGTGGTGTCGATGGCGGTATTGATACCAACGCCATTGGTATCATCCGATGAGCAGACGATGTTGGCAGCGAACTCGTTTGCGCACTGGGCTTGAGCATCACGGACAGTGATGAGTTCGCCTAGTAACGACCCGAGACAAGCCGCCCACATCAACGGCGCGTACCAAGACTGCATCGATCTCGCGAGCAAAGGACAATTCCCAATGATTTTTCAGTGAGTTAATGGGAATTAATAACACCCATAGTAAGATGATCATCGAGCCGAAGGCAAATCAGCGCCTCCGAAATCATCTAAATCGCGTAAGGCAGGATTTGGAACGAGAAGCGTGGAGCGCTATTTTTCGGGCATCAGCGATTCACCGTAGAACTTGTGAACCTTCTGATAAAAGTTTTGAGCCTGTAAATTCTCGCGCCACGCGCTTAACTTTGGATAGGGTGTGAGGTCTAACTCAACTACCTCCGCAGGATCGACATTGGCTAATAAAGCAAAATCGGCGATGCTCAATTCATCCCCCGCCAGGTATTTTGTTTTTTTGAGTTGCCCTTCGATAACGGGCAGGAATCGAGCCAGGAACTCGTAGCCCGTCTTGAGCGATCGCTCATCCACGGATGCGCCAATCTGTGGACCAATAACCTTATTAAAGAGCACACGTGCCAACGCCATGTAGATATGGACGCAGACAAAACTAAGCCACTGATCAACGATGGCTTGCTTGAGGAGATCCTGAGGATAATAGTTGGCGCCATTTTTTCTGCATAGATATTTCATGATCGCAGCACTTTCAAAGACTGTGAAGCCATCATCATCAATGGCTGGAACCTTACCGACTGGATTAAGCGCCAGATATTTTTCGGATTTATGCTCACCTTCAGACATATTGACCTGGATATACTCGTATTCAAGCCCCAAGGCATTTGCGCACATCCTGACCGCATTTACCGGTGATGACGGATCAGTCCCGTAGATTTTCAACATTTTGATTTCCTCCTGTTTTACGGGTCATTTCAGTCTGCTTTCCCGTTATCGCAAAAGTCATTATCACACAGGTATTAGGATTCTCTAGTCTTCTTTCCTCGGTCTCTAGTCCCACCTTAGCATTTAGAGTACAGGGGAAATGGGAATTCTGATTTTATCGGTGTTAAGGGAACTCCCGGGACCCTCATCATTCTAAATATTCAAAACATACTGGGCGATTTACAGATGGATAACACAACCATTTATTTGCAACTGAAAAGTCTTATAAGGGCCCTGGCGGCATTATGCTGCCTCGTAGCGAGTGTTGAAGCCTGGTCAATCGAACAAGTGTTCAACGTCAACGGCGTTGCGATGCGTGGTTACGATCCTGTTGCCTACTTTACGGAACAACGACCCGTACTGGGCAGTCCTGACATTACCCATCAATGGATGGACGTGACCTGGCAATTCGACAACATATCAAATCGTGATAAGTTTGCAGAAGATCCCGAACGCTACGCACCCCAGTACGGCGGGTATTGTGCCTATGCCGTTAGTAAAGGGTCAACTGCACCGACGGATCCCGCGGCCTGGACAGTCATTGACGACAAGTTGTACTTAAATGTTTCAAAATCTGTCCGCTCACTCTGGTTACCTAATGCCAGGAGCCACATCGAAACAGCGAATGAGAATTGGCCCCGTCTAAAGGCCGGTCGTTAGAAGGTGGATCTCGAAAGAGATTGACTCAGGTGATCCCTGGGCGTGAGCAGCGATCATTTTTAATAATTGCTATGAAAACTCGAAATCATAATGTACTCGCTTACCTTCTTTTGACTATTCTGGCTTTTGTTTTTGGATCGATAAGGTTGTATGCCACCCCCCAGGTCGAACAATCTGCGACTCAGCAAGAAATCAGTGAAAAAGTCTGGGAGGTTTTTTCTAATTCAAGCGCGGTACGCGACACTGCCTTATCGTGGCATAGAGCACGTAAAAATCCCGATGTCATTGCACCGTTAATCTATGCCCTCCGTTACTCGCCTGACGGCAGAGAAGAGATTGCAGATACGCTTCGTGCGCTGTCCGGCGCCAGTTATGCTCCAGACTGGTTTCAGTGGATGCTATGGCAACAAAGTCATCCGGAAATCAAACCTTTCGCCGGATTTGATACGTTTCAGGCAGATCTCTTCGCAAATATTGATCCAAACTTCCGTGTTTTTATCTACCCTGGCGTTAAACACGAGATCCGCCTGGAGGAAATTGCCTGGGGCGGAGTGATAAAAGACGGAATACCGGCACTGATTAATCCTGAACTAATCCCCGCGAACGAGGCTGAGTATCTTACAGATAGTGAGCCTGTATTTGGGATCGAAATCAATGGGGATGTTCGCGCTTACCCGTACCGCATCATGGACTGGCATGAAATGTTTAATGATGTAATCGGAGGTGTTCCGGTTGCCCTTGCCTATTGCACCCTTTGTGGGTCCGGTATCCTTTTCGACACACAGGTGGAGGGACACGGCGCTCCTTTTGTGTTTGGATCTTCCGGCTTCTTATACCGTTCGAACAAGCTCATGTACGACAAGGAGTCACATTCGCTGTGGAATCAATTTACCGGTCGACCCGTGGTGGGCGAATTGGCTGGCGCTGACATCCAACTCAAAGTATTACCGGTGGTAACGACCACCTGGCATGACTGGTATACACAACACCCAGATACCAAAGTCCTCTCATTAAACACCGGACACCAACGAGATTACACCCCCGGGCGACCGTACAGCAATTATTTCACGAGCCCCGATTTGATGTTTCCGACATTGGTGCCGGATAAGCGCTTACAGCAGAAAGATCAGGTTTTCGGTCTGCGGATAACGGGGGTCGAGAAGGCTTGGCCACTTAAGACCTTTAAAGGCGGCCGGGTGATCAACGATCGAGTCGGCGTCATTGATCTTGTGCTCGTAGGAGATGCTGATAAGCGAACCGTTCGGGCCTATCGCTCAGGCGGCAGAAAGTTCCGAAAGAAGGATGATGGGCTTAAACAGCTTGTTGCAGAGGATGGAACTTGGACAGTGACCGAGACGGGGCTGGTAAAATTAGATGGACAGAGCCTGTCGCGTTTGCCTGGGCACTTAGCCTACTGGTTTGCCTGGAGCGGCTACTTGGAAGACGCTGAGTTCTGGACGGAATAAATCATAGGAAAATCTCCACTCCGATGAAAACTACATAGCGTGCACCTTAAGGTCCCACCGCTCATAAAACAACAAGAAGGAGAAATGCATGAACACCGAACTTCACAAAAATCTCGCCCAGCTCATGGTCGATACCGGAAAGGCCCATCACGCGGCATTCGCGGCCACGGACGGCGCCGATCCCGATTGGCCAATTTGGTATGCCGATTATCTACAGGAGCAACTTGGAAAAACCCTGCAGAGAGAGTTCCACAAGAGCCAGCTTATCTATTGTTTGATGAATGCGGACTTCGAGCGGACCGCGCGAGTGCCAGAGAGCAGCTGGCCCGAGTTTTACGCAGACCATTTCATCGAGCGCTTTGCGCCGACCGCCACCCCGGCGGAGGACAAGCTAGCACTCTATTACGATCCCGGTTGTCCCTTCTGTGCGATTGTCATCAAGGCGATTGAGCGGCTGGGAGTGGATGTCGAGCTGCGCGATATCTTTGCGGATCCCAAATATCGCGACGAGTTAGTAGCGGCCCGGGGACGCGCCACCGTACCGGTGCTACGGATCACGTCTCCGGATGACGAGCAACGATGGATGCCCGAGTCGCGTGATATCGTGCGCTATCTCGAAACAACCTACGGCTGACGGCCTTCAGTGCCTACAAGTAAAGCCGGGAGTTCTCGAAACACCCATGGGTGTTTCGTATAAAACACAGGGGCCCACGGGAATGTGGGCCTTTTGTTTTGTTTGGCGCGCCCGGAGGGATTTGACAATTTTGTCGGGAACAAAATTGGACGAGCTTTAGCTCGCCCGTAGGGCGCGAGCCAGGGATGGCTTGCGTCAGCCCCCGACTTTAGTCGGGGGTTCTCGAAACACCCCCGGTGTTTCGGACAAAACATAGAGGCCCACTGGAATGTGGGCCTTTTGTTTTGTTTGGCGCGCCCGGAGGGACTTGAACCCCCGACCCCCTGGTTCGTCAGGCCATGCCTCACTTCGATGACACGCAGGCCTACGATGCCCAGCTGCGGCGGCTTGCTGAGCGTCTGTACGAGATCATCACGGACGCGGCAACCGCCAGGCAGTCGCGCCAGGAACA
>JAPUIX010000046.1 GCA_027296625.1 Gammaproteobacteria bacterium
GCCCTCGTCCCGTCCTTCAACTTCACCCTGATGCTCGACTGCTCATTGCCGGTCAAGCACCCGGTCGGAAGGTCCATGAGTCCGGCAAGCCATTTGATGATGCCAGCGGAGAGAGACTGCGCGAGTGGATGGGTGTGACCCGCGATGTGTTCTACAACCCACAGCAGGTAGCAATTCTACCGATGGGTTTTTGTTACCCGGGCGCGGGGAAGTCTGGAGATCTTCCACCGCGGGCAGAGTGTGCGCCCGCATGGCGCGAGCAATTGCTAGGTCGCCTCGCACTCCTGGAGCTCACCTTGGTGATCGGACAATACGCACAGGCGTATCACCTGGATGAAGGACAATCGTCGCTGACTGAGAAAGTGCGTGCATGGCGGAAGTACTGGCCAAGCACGGTTCCGCTGCCACACCCGAGCCCGAGAAACAATATTTGGCTGCGCCGCAATCCGTGGTTCGAGACAGAATTATTGCCAGTACTACGGCAACGGGTCGAGGCAGTTCTTTCAAAGTAAGGTGTACGATGAGCAAATGAAACAAAAGAATATGTCTCAAGCCCTAAAACGAATCACTTTGGTAATGGCTGCCGCTGTCCTTGTATTTGTGGGCTGTGCGACGAAATTGCAAAGCCCTGACCTTGGAGGACTCTATAACGAACTGATCCAGGCAGAGGACCCCTACCGAAATCCTGTGATCGTTGTGCCGGGCATCCTGGGTTCGAAACTCAAGGACCTTGATTCGAACGCGGTTGTCTGGGGCGCGTTTGGCCCGGGCAGCGCAAATCCAAAAAAACCTGAGACCGCCCGCCTTATTGCGTTGCCTATGCGCGAGGGAGCACCGTTGGGCGCACTGCACGATAATGTGCGGCCAGATGGTGTGTTAGACCAGATTGAGGTCCATTTCGCCGGCCTGGATCTGCGTCTCAAAGCGTACTTTTACATGCTGGGTACTTTGGGAGCCGGCTATCGAGATAGTGAACTGGGTGAATCCGGCGCGATTGATTATGGTGACAGTCATTACACGTGTTTTCAGTTCGCCTATGACTGGCGTCGGGATATTGTCGAAAGTGCCAGGATGTTACATGAATTTATTCTGAGCCAACGCGCGTACGTTCAGGCTGAAACTGAGAAGCGATATGGCATTAAAGACCTCGACGTAAAATTCGATATTGTCGCTCATTCCATGGGTGGCCTTGTTGTACGCTACTACCTTCGCTACGGCCCGGCCGACCTACCATCCGACGGATCGCTCCCACCGCTGACCTGGGCGGGCGCCAGGTATATCGAAAATGTTGTCATGGTCGGCACCCCCAATGCGGGTTCGGTCGATTCCGTGAATGACTTGGTGGAAGGCCGCAAATTTGCACCGTTTTTCGGCACGTACGATTCGGCCATTCTCGGAACGATGCCATCGATTTATCAGCTCCTCCCACGAGGCCGGCACGGCGCCGTGATCAATGCCAGCACAGAGGAACGAATCGCGGACATCTATGATCCTGCGTTGTGGGAGCGTATGAACTGGGGACTGGCGGATCCGCGCCAGGATTCGGTGCTGCAGATGCTGCTACCAGAGGTTCAGGATGTTGCCATGCGGCGTCGCATTGCGCTTGACCATCAAAGCAAAGCCTTGCGGCGAGCCAAGCAGTTCGCCGCTGCATTGGATCTTCGCGCGTCCCCGCCCGCTGGCCTCTCACTCTATCTCATAGCTGGTGATGCGGTTCCCACCAACGCGGTGGTGGCAGTTGATACCTATAGCGGGGCAACAAACGTGGTTAAAGAAGCGCCAGGTGACGGTACTGTGCTACGAAGCAGTGCACTAATGGATGAGGGCATTGGCTCGGATGTCGTGGGGCGATTGGACTCCCCGATCGATTGGACGAGCGTGCATTTCCTCTTTACCGATCATATTGGACTGACTAAGGATCCTGGGTTTAGCGACAATCTTTTGTACTTGCTCTTTGAGAAGCCAAAATAGACTTTGGTTATTATCAACTGGTGCAATATGCGGGCTATTTCTTTGGCTCCTGGTCAATGCTCAACCGGTACGTAATCATAAGTGCCAACACCCTGAACAATGCTGAACCGTCAAGCCTTTCTTTCAACAGCCGATGCATAATGAGCTCGTCCCGGTGGTATTGATGGCATTGGCCAGCCCATTGAAGGATTTGTGCCATTTATGTTCATGCAAGCATTTCCTGGATTAGTGCTTAAAGACTTTGACGGTGCAGGCGCACTTTTGGGCGAGTACAAAATCGTGGAGAAAGAACTTGCATTTATTTTGGATGAAGGAGGCCCGATTCACTCCGCTGCCGAAGTAGTCTCGGAAGAAGGCATGAAGACAGTATTCGCAAATATCCAAAGGCGCACGAATGTGTTGATCACCACAACGGACGAGGTCGATGGACTGCTACTCAATCTGGGTGCGCCTCTAGATCTTGCAGGAACGGAGTGTTTGCCAGAACAAAGGGGTATTGATGCGTGCATCGAAATCTATCAGCCGGTGTGTGCGACCGTAAACGTTCAGTGTGTCACGATACCATGTGATCCTGTGCAGGAGACGTTTGCAAACTCATGCAAGGCATGCATAAACTCGCTGGTCAGTAGCTATACAAAGGGCGAGTGTCCAGTTGATCAATAAACCAAATAAACGCAGAAGCATTAAGCGCACGAGCCGAGACATCCCCATCTTTATAGTTAAAGATTAGATGTTGCATCGACCGGTTGAGATCGCCGTGGAAAGCGGTCATTGGATTCGATCTACAGTGCATGCTCAGGACAAGCGGCCCATTCTTAAGTGTTGCTGCGATATTCGAGGCGTGAGGCTTCTGCATACATTTG
>JAPUIX010000047.1 GCA_027296625.1 Gammaproteobacteria bacterium
CGAGGGTAACCGCGTTGGACTTTCCCGCACACTCCGACCGCCCCATCATGACGCTGATTCAGTTTACCTTCGAGGACGGCAGGGAAGTCCGGGCAAACGTAGAGGAATACCTTAAATCCACTGGTCCCGATTAGAGATGTCGCAAGAGACTAGCGACCCGGTAGAAGCCTAGCCATGCCACGGAACACAATCGGATCGAAGCGTAGAGCGCTGCGTTGGTGTCTATGTCTGGCGCTAGTAGTTGTGCTTACTCCTAAGGGTAGCTTGGTTCTCGCTCAGGAATCTCATCCTCTGCAAGCAAAGCTTGAAGGCCTTTGGAGCCCGGTATTGCTTTATGGCCGTCTCAGCCGGGGATGGCGTAGGGTGATGCCGGAGACCCTATTCGAGCTGCAGGCAGAGAGCAACCTGACCGCCGAGACGGAATACTATCGGCGCGCGTTCAGGTTCGAGAAACACGACGATGAGGCGTTGTGCCAGTCGCTATCGCCGGCAGCTTTCGTTGCTTCGGCGGGCGACTTCGAGATCTTCGATAGGACAGACGCAATCTACATCATCGTGTTCGAACAGGTACGGCGTGTCTATATGGATGGTCGCGAGCCGCCGGCGGGGTTCTGGCCCAATAAGCTAGGTTGGTCCGACGGATCTTGGGACGGAAATACGATGGTGGTCAGAACCACTGACTTTACGGTAGGCTCCATATCAAACAACATCGAGCCGATACCATTCGGTGGGCCAGACGCTGAAATGATTGAACGCTATACGCTGAGCGACGATGGAACCCGTCTGTCATTGCAGATCAACCTCGAAGATCCGAAATACTACACGCACTCCATGGAGTTTAATTTTGACTTTGCGCGGACGGAAAAGACCCTGCACGGCGTAGACTGTCTTCCGAGCGTGTACTGAGTACTGAGCAAGAAAATTGGACTGGGAAAAGAAGCGTACGATCTTGAACTGGTCAGTGTGTATCTCGCTGATCGTCTCAGTGGGCTTGATCGGTAGTTCCCTCCTCGCTCAGGAACCTCATCCCCTGCTAGCGAAGCTCGAAGGCCAATGGGCGGTAGACGAAAGTCAAGCAGGCTCCGATCCGATAGATCGGCAACCGGCCTTCGCCGTGGCTGAGAGCTATTTGACTATCGAGGGAACAAGCTCCCGGGAGGCGTACGGCAACGAGGCAAACGATCCCGCTACCTTGTGTCCTATGGCAGGCACGTTGGCGGTTCAACCGGTGGACTTCGAGCTCATCGATCGAGGGAGTTTTATCGACATTGTCGCGTACGGCAGGACGCGGCATGTGTTTATGGATTTTGAGCGCGAACCGCCTGAGACATTCGTGCCCAACGCGTTGGGTTGGTCAGTAGGGCGCTGGGTGGGAGATATGCTGGTTATCAGGACCACCCGCTTGTCGGAAGGGGTGGTGAAATCGGGCGAGCGGCCCCTGCCATTCGGAGGGCCAATCGCTCAGATCGTCGAACGATATACCTTGAGCGAAGATCAGAACCGACTATCCGTGACAATCAACCTGAATGATCCCAAGTTTTACGCGTATTCGCTCAGGGTCCGCCATTATTACGCACGCGCGGACAATATTCTTCGCGGCAGAGACTGCGTCCTGGCGTCGGGGACAGGGCCGGTCGGATAAAGGTTAGGCGCAGCCTGACCTCATAGCAGCAGCAGAGAATGGGGAGGTTTGCGGACCTACGGTACTAACAGGCCCATACTAGTCCGTGTCGTGCAAACACGTCGTATAGGTTTCCGTCAGCATTAGCACCGCCAGTAACGATAATGCTGCGGCGATTACGATTTATACCGATACCCAGAAAATGTCGTAGCCAGTCCACAGCATTGGCCTGCCTGCATTAACTGGTCCAGTTTCAAAGTTAGTTTACGCAGCTTGTAGCTGATAGGGTAATTCCTCTTTCGGTAGTAGCACTTCTGGCGCTGGGTGATCGCGGTGCTGGTGTTGTTACCGATCGTCTGGCGGAAGCTACCCGGCGTGATGCCGACTATTCGGCGATCCTGGCGCAGACTTGCCCTGCTTTGCGGATTCATGGTCGTCGGGACCACCTTCTCGGTGATTGCCGTGAATTACACGACTGCCATCAATGCCAGCTTGATTAACGGCCGCCAGCCTATCGTGACGGCACTCGTCGTATTTCTCGTCATGCGAGAGCGGTTGACGCTACGAAGCGGTCTTGGCGTTCTCGCGGCGTTCATTGGAATTCTGCTCATGATCTCCCAAGGCCGCCTACAGGTTCTGCTTGACCTGGACGTTAGCAGCGGCGATCTCGTGATGCTGATCGCCGTCCTCGGTTGGGCATTTTCTGCGGTAGAACTGCATCGACAGCCCGAGCACCCCAGCGGCAACCTGTTGCTGTTTTTTATCGCCTGCACGGGGCTGATCACGGTGTTGCCGTTCTATATTGTGGAAACGGTATTCGTCCGGGAATTCGTTCCAAGCAGAAATGGCGTGGCAGCTATTGTTTATCTGAGCGTCGCCGCGACCTTGTTGGCCGTTTATCTATGGAATCTCGTGATACGTTCCGTGGGCGCAATGCAGGCCGCGCTATTCCTTAATCTGATTCCGGTGTTCGGTGCCGCATTCGCGATGCTGTTCCTCGGCGAGAGCTTGTATACCTTTCACCTCGTCGGCGCGGCGCTCGTGTTCTCAGGTATCGTGATGGCCGTACGGGATCAACTGGCCACATCATCAGATCGATGTTGCAATTAGTGGGTTAGAGGGAGTTCATGAGATAATACTTAACCGTCCGGTTGCCGCAAAGCCACTAACTCGTTGACTGGGAGAGAAGGATGCCAGCCAAGTTGAATCGACTGAATGCCGCTCGTGCACTGACGGTTATCGGGTTCCTGATCGGCCTGGGTAGCGTCGGGTACACCTGGGCCCATATCGGCGACGAGCTATTCGTGTTGACCGCGGACAGCCGGCTGGCCGTGACGCATAGTTGGCACCACTATTTCCGGGAGGTGTTCGGCGACGTCGCTGCGATGGCCGTCGTATTGCTTCTCCTCTACGTGCCCAAGCCACTACGCCGGCCCGCGGTCTGGTGGTCGATGTTGATCCTGCTGTTCGGATTCTACGCACCGTTTTGGGTCGGCGTCCCGTTTATGGCGGAACTCGCAGCGCCAAACAGGGCTGCTGAGATCCAGCACGTCCTGATGGCGTTGCCGCCGATGATCGGGGTCTTTCTGTGCAGGAGCTATTACTTTCAAGCCGGCGATTGAGACCGATCGAACCGCCAAAGAGGCTCGCCTCCTCGTTAATGTGCCCACCCCCAAGGATAACAAGCAGGAATACAGCAGAGATCGCGTACAAGTTTCGTCTGTTGCGTGTGAAAGGATCAGCATCAGAGAGAACCTTCCATTGGTTGTTTAGGGCGCTTCGAACTTCTTGGAGAGATTTCTTTTTGCACTAACGTCGCCTTGGCTTCTGGCAGTCACCAAGTCTGCCACAAAAAGCCCCGCACTAGGCGGGGCTTTGGAAACGTCAACGATGGTTGGCTATTTAGCATTCATTCGGCTTCCGCGTCCTGAAAGATTTCTTCCATGTCATCCCGCCAGCAGAGCGCCATTCGCAACCGAGTGCTCGCTGTATCCATCAGTTTAGCCAGTTCCCGTAAACGCTCAGCGTAGTCCTTGGTGCCATTGACTGCTGCCGCTATTGCAACGGCACTGTCTCGATCACTCTCAACCGACTCTATGAGCTGCTCACCCGAACGAGTAAGAAAGGCGAGGCCCACGCGGCGCCACGGCCCCCAAGGCTGATTACTGCCCATGTCCTGCTCGATCTCGCCAAGCACGTTGTGGGTCAAGAACGGCTTCATAGATTCGAAATCTTGCTCAAACTTCTC
>JAPUIX010000048.1 GCA_027296625.1 Gammaproteobacteria bacterium
CCGGACTACGGTAAAAGCATACAGCTACCCACCGGTCAAACCGTGGCGGTCGAGTTTCTTCCCGCTAAGCCGGGTGAATACGAATTCGCCTGTCAGATGGGCATGCTGCGCGGTAAATTGATCGTCGAATAGGGCCGGGCAGATCGGGGCGATCGATAATCGTAAACTAGCTCGGACTGCCAAGCTCGCCGGTGCACCAAGGGCTAAGGTCGCGGGACTTCATCTGGCCGTACGTTTGGGTGACTCAGTTGCTTTAGGCCAACCGCTGTTTATGGTGCATGCGGAGACTCGAGGGGAACTCAGTTACGCGCTCGATTACGTGAACCGGCACCGCGATGTCATAAGCATAACGGATGCTCAATGAACCGTCTGGTGTTATCCCTTCCTGGAAACGAACCGTTGGCCGCCGGAAGGCGGTCGGTAAGGAATCGCGTTGCGCCAAATGGGGTTCTGCTTTCGAAGGAAAAGGCTAAACGGCTTCGGATGACGTTGATAGCCGGGCAATCGCCATATGTGGCGCTGGGCTCGCCCCACAATAAAAAGTTCACTCGATCGGTTGCCCCACTCCTGCTGCGCGAAGCATCGGCTCGTCAAGACCCCGTCCCTCACAGCATGAAGCAAGCTCGCCATTGATTACGACTGCCGATTAAACGATCAATCACAACATACACCCCCACCTCCATGTTCCGTTCTTCCAGAATCTAACCCTTCAGAGCATATATCCCAAGTCCGACGCGTGCGTTGGATAGGCAAATACGGCGTCTTTCAGATCCCCTGTGGTCAGTCCGCGGCGCATGGCAAGCCCAAAAAAGTTGATCAGTTCATCGGCGGACGGCCCTAGCAGGTGCGCGCCAAGGATTCGTTCGGTTCCTTCTTCGACGAGTACCTTGGACGCCGAGTGCTGCTCACCCACACGCCGCGATGAGTACCAGCTTGACGTATCCTGATAGTTCACGCGATACTTAAGCCCCTTCTTCTGCGCTTCTTTCTCTTTGAGTCCCACTGCAGCAATGGGCGGGAGGGTAAAGGCGACTGTCGGTATACCGGCATAATTCGGGCGCACTTTGTTTCTATTCAATAGATTCGTCGCCACAACCCGACCTTCAAGCCCTGAGACCGGTGTGAGGGGTGGTCCTTCCGTCTCGGCTGCATCGCCCGCGGCATAAACCGCCGGGTTCGAGACGCTCTGCAGATACTCGTTGACCACGACTCCCCGTCTCCCTTGCTCGACACCAGCCGTTGTCAGGTCAAGACCGTCGAGCTCGGCAACGCGGCCCGCGCCGTGAACCACTAGGTTGGCCTCAAAGGTCTGCGGACCTTCCGGCGATGACGCTGTCACTACAAAGCCATCGGCGCTCTGCTCAATACGGTCAACCTGAGAGTTCAACCTCAGATCGATGCCGCTGTGGCGAGCTGCCTCTGCCACCTTGTCAGCTAAGTCGGGATCGAAATTCTCAAGGGGGCGCGGACCTCGATGGAGGACAGTGACCTTGGCACCGGCACGTACGGACACGTTCGCGAACTCCATGGAGATGTAGCCGCCACCCACAAAAACGAGGCGTTCCGGTAACTCGTCAAGTTCGAGGAACGCCTCGCTCATGATCACGTGCTCCTCCCCTGGGATCCCAAGCTTGGCTGGAATGGCACCGGAGGCGATCACAATGTGTTTGGCGTCTAGGTCATCATCACCAACGCGAAGCGTAGTGGGGCTAACAAACTTTGCCTGTCCGTGGAATGCGTCGATCCCAGCATTAGCAAATCCATTTTCAAGCCTTTCTGGCACGGGGTCGGTAAACGTGCGCTTGAAGGCCATGAGCTCGTGCCAGTCAATCCCCGCATCGTCAGCAGGAACCCCTCGCCCGCTCAAGCGATGCCCCCAGTAGATCGCCTCGGCCGCAGCGATGAGCACTTTCTTGGGATCACAACCGCGCAACACGCATGTACCACCAAAGGGACGGTAATCGACCACCGCTACAGTCCGTCCTGCGCTACGACAGGGCCATACCACCGCGGAGGCCGCAGTTCCGGTTCCGATAGCAATCAGATCATAGGATTTCGATGCCATTCAAACCTCCTCTCCTCAACCGACGAGTTCAACATTCGGAGATGCTCCGCACTAACTGCCACGAAGTGGGTCAGCCGTTCGCTTGATAACAAGTAATCGGCCGCATTCCTCTAATGTTTGATCCCGACGTATCTACCCGGTGCCTCGATTCCGGCTGCGGGTTCTAGGCTGGCTTGATACTGCCTCCGTCGTGGCCACGCACACCCTCATGAGGCAACGCACCTTGTAGACGTTTAATGTAATAGTCCGGATCCTTCTGGAAAACTTCCATACAACTTGGACAATCGCAGAAGTGCACTTCCTGCCCGGCATGCTTCATCGTGGCGGCCCGCGCCAGTGGTTTCTCACCTAAACAGGTTGGGCATACGATCACATCACTTGTTCGCTGAAGGTATTTCTCGGGATCGGTCGCAAACAGATCAACGCATTTCTGGCAACAGAAACGGCGTTCTTCACCTTTATAGTTATACTGAGCCGCCTTATCTTCGCTGATGCCTAATCTGACCAAGGAACAACCACAGGCAGGGCAAATAAGCATTTTCATTTTTTATCTCCTAAATCGCGGCGTTCAGGATTCTTGATTCTACGACAGAAAACCTCATGGCTAATTACTCAATTGGTCATATGAGCGCACTGTGAATAGGAAAAACCGCATGCTAGGCTGACCTTAGCAGAACCTAGGGAAGTCGTGATCGAAAGTGCTCTTTTACGCGTGCGGTCCATCATGCTGGGCGGAGCCCCCGTAAGCCCCAAAAAAAGGAACTTATCGGAGAGGCTGCCCCAAACCTGCCGCGCGAAGGGTCGCCTCGTCAGGACCCCGGCTCTCACAGCATGACGCGAGCTTGCCATCGATTGCGACAGCCGGCACAGAGCGGACACCCAATTCTTTAGCACGTTTTGCAACTGTGGGTTCGTTCATATTCAACACCGACACCTCACAGGATGGACAGGCAATAGAATTCACGAGCGCCACAGTCTCATCGCAAACTGGGCAACCGGCACTGAACACCTCAATCTTGCGCTTTGTCTGCATCATAATGTACCTCGCATCAATCTTGTTTCAAACGTTGAACAAACAGCTAGGTGTTGTCGCAGGAAGGACAAGCGCTTTGTTGCGCGGTTCGTCCCTTCCACAAATCCCAGACACACGCAATGAGCAATAATGTAATTCCCCCGTATATGGCCGGTGAAAAGCCATAGACAAACTTACCCACGATGATACCAATTGACGCAAGTACGCCCAGGATAATGGGGCCGCTCTGATTACTTGCCCGCGCTCGAAAGCCCATGACCGACAGGACGATTACTAGAAAGAGCAGCGTAAGTGGTAATAGATATGGCGTGTAGTCGACGAACTCTAGACCCAGGACACCGAGTAATGCCGTGTAGGCTGGCCAACAAAGTGGACACACGACCTTGGGCAGTAACGCTACTCCAATCACAGGGATAGCGGCCCAAAAGCCCGTATTTTTCACCTTGCCTGTTCTAACACCGATTGCGTGTTGTGACACTGCAATCAATGCATCCCTGATCGTCCCGGCGTTTGGAAAGCCCTGTGCCCACCCCCCTGGGCCATCGTAGATCCGGCAGCAATTGGCCGCCGCGGGCATGGCGTCTGCTACATCTTTACCATCCACAAGAATGGTGGGGGATCCATAACCACGCGCATAGGCAGGGCTCTCTGCACTGTTTCTATCCCATTCCGTCCAATGAGGCTGTAGGCCGACTTCAGCAAAGGCATGGAGCAATTGGATTCTCGCGTCCTTGACGTTGGGGCAGTCTGCATCGTAGATCAGTTCAACGGTCCTCATTCTTTCTCTACCCCGACATCGAGCGCTTCCAGGATCGGGCATTCACTAGTGGGCCCCTCACCCGCGCACTCGTCAATGAGCTTTATCAGGACCTCCGACATCCGGCGAAGGCCTTCGATCTTCTCCTCTATATCGGAAAGCTTCGACTCCGCTCGGCTTTGTATATCCCGACAAGTCGTTGTCGGGTCACGCCTGATATCAAATAATTCTCCGATCTCCCTAAGGGAAAACCCAAGCGTCTTGGCGCGCTGAATGAAACGTAGACGGGCAACCGCGTCTTCTGAATACCGGCGGTAGCCATTATCCTTCCTAGGTGGCTGCTGGATTAGCCCTTTGCGCTCATAGAATCGGACGGTTTCCACACCAATGCCCACACGGTCCGCAACTTGCCCAATCGTCAATGCTTTCATCACTGTCACTCCACAATACTGATATTAAGGATAGACCCTGTACCTAAGTACGGAGTCAAGGCTTGAATACAGGGCGATAGTGAAGGGCCCAGATAGGGCGATATCAAAGGACTTGGACCTTTTGAGGCTAGCGTCGATTTAGGTAAATGCGCAATCGTCCAAGCCCGCCGACCGGGCGGATCACGCAACAGCATGTGGCCCAAACAAAATGACGGCGGCTCCGACCAGACAGATTGCTGCACCTAACGCATCCCAGCGATCGGGCCGGACGCTCTCGACCACCCAAAGCCACAGCAACGAGGCGACGATATAAACGCCCCCATAGGCGGCAAAAACGCGTCCTGCAAAGCGAGCATCCACCTTCGTTAAGAGATAGGCAAATACGATAAGTGAGATCGTTCCGGCGACTACCCACCAGGGGCTGCGGCCGAGACGGACCCAAGCCCAGAAGGCAAAACAGCCGGCAATCTCAGCAAAGCCTGCGGCTAAGTAAAGAACGAGGGAACGCATAACGATTCGGATACATGATGAACGATGGTTAGTTAAGCGTCAGCGCAAGACTTGGCAATTTTCCAATTGAATCCCCGAATTTCCATTACTCCGATTGCGCCTTACGCCATTCAGCAAGCATATCGGGCGTGACGTCGGGGGCCGCCGTATTGCCCCAGCTGGTACGTACGTAGTTCAAAACGTCGGCAATCTGCTGATCCGAAAGTCTCGATGCAAAGCTTGGCATGGGAATATATTTCCCCTGTTTAGGTATGCCCTTGAGCACAACCTGTATGACATTATCCGGAGAAGAGGCATTGACGACCGGGTTACCCTTGAGTGGAGGGAAAACATCGGGGATGCCTGCGCCTTTGGCTTGATGACAGGCAGCACAGTTATCGAGATAAATCAGCGCGGCCTCTTTCCGCCATGCGGCTGATGTGATCGCGACCTCCATCGGAACGGTTTCATCGACCGTATCAACGGGTTTAATCGACTTCAAGTACACCCCCATCGCGCGGATGTCGGTATCAGTCAAATGGGATAGGCTGTCATGGACAACCTCTGCCATTGGCCCGAGCGCGGTGGTTTTCTTCGCGTTCGTGCCCGTTCTCAAGAATTCAGCCAGCTCGTCTACCGACCAATCACCAATGCCAGATCGCAGATCGGAAGTGATATTGAGTGCAAACCAGTGATCTACCTCAGCCCCTGTGAATTGCTTTTCCTCTTCAATCGCACCCATGATATTGCGCGGGGAATGACAGGCAGAACAATGCCCCGGACCCTCGACCAGATAGGCCCCACGATTCCACTCGGCAGATTTTGTCTGGTCTTTAACGTAGGTTCCCGCATCGAAGAAAAGCTCCCGCCAGCCAATCATCGTCAAGCGCACGTTGAACGGGAAACGCAAGTCGTTCCTTTTTGGCGGCCTGTTGATCGGCTTCAACGATTTAAGGTAACCGTAAATGGCATCCACGTCTTCGCGGGTCATCTTCGTGTAAAAAGAAAAGGGCATGACCGGATACAGGTACTTGTGGTGCCTCCCCACGCCGTCATGTAAGGCCTGATAGAACTCTTCTTGCGTCCAGAGTCCAATGCCGGTCTCGTCATCCGGCGTAATGTTGGGTGAGTAAATCGGGCCGAACGGGGTGTCCATGCGAAGGCCCCCCGTATAGGGCTCGCCCCCTGGTTCCGTATGACAGGCAATGCAGTCTGCCGCGCGTGCCATATAGGCACCGTGTTTAATCTGCGCGTCTGTTGCCAGCTTTGTCGCTTCCGGTTCAGTCTCGCTGCATCCTGCAAAAACTACAGCGCCCGTAAAAAGAGGGATCAAAACAATCAGCTTAATGCACTTTTGAACTGACATCGTTTGTGGAGAGTATCTTAAAAGTTCGCAAGATATTATCGTTGATTTGAACTTATCATAGGATGCTTCCTATGGTGAGCGCAACGTATCGGGCTCGATCGCGAAGCCCACTGCACAGGTTGACCGCGCCCTGAATTAGTGCGATGTTTGTTCCACTGTCCTGAACCGGCACCACGATCGGTCGGGAAATTCTGCTTCCTTACGTCCCACGACCGGAATTAATTAGGAGATGAGACCATGTCATTTCTTTATACGTCGGGATTCAAAAACCTTACTGCCAGCCAGTAAAGCGTTCAAGTGGTTGGAACCCAATGAATTACTTGAAGGGACAACCCATCCCCAGTTCGCGGAGGACTGGGCGATGGCCGACGCCAGCACCTTTGACCCCATTCGGGCTGCCTAAGCTAGAACACATTCACACTGTTTAACTCGGGGCCTGCACATCGGATATAAACAAACTGTGACATTGGTCACGAAACTTGCTGATTTACCAGCTGAATTATAGAAAAAAGAGGTTTATGCTGAATATCAAAGCATGGGGCGAGGAGCGAGCTCCAATGTCACTATCCGCCGAACACAAGACCCAGTACAGCAAGCAACTGATGAGCACGATTAATGAAGCCACGCTGGTAGGCTTCCTGATCGGGTTAGTTGCTGTCATCATTACAACCCTGGTTGTTGGCTTTCTCGGGTCGGGCACAATTACCTTAGAGAGTCTCATTTACGCACAGAAAACACGATACGCCTTATGGGTTGTGGATCTTCTTCCATTTGCATTCGCATTCTTAGGTCGTTATGTAAGCACGATGATGGCCCAGCAGACAGGCACAATGTCCACCTATCAAGCGGATGCTCTTAGAGCTCAAACTGCTGCGTTGGAAACGCAAGCGTTACATCGCGCAACCCACGATACATTAACTGACCTGCCAAACCGCGTGTTGCTTGCCGATCGGTTGCAGCAGGCGCTTGTCATTGCACACCGCGAAAACAAGCCACTTGCCGTACTTTGCCTGGATTTGGACCGATTCAAAGAGATCAACGACACGCTAGGGCACGACAACGGGAACTTGATACTCAAACAGGTCGCCTCGCGCCTCGAAGCAACGATCGAGAGGCCCAATACAATTGCCCGGATCGGTAGTGACGAGTTTGGAATACTGCTTTACGATCCGCCATCCCCAGATGCCATAACACAATTCTCACGAAGATTGCACAAAGCGCTTGAACTTCCGTTTGCCGTCGATCGCTTTAACTTTGAAGTGGAGGCAAGTATTGGGATAACACTTTACCCTGACCATGGTACGGATCCCGAGACGCTGCTCCAGCGTGCTGAGCTCGCTATGAGCGCAGCCAAGCAGGCGCATGATGGCTTTGCCGTGTATTCGCCAGAGCAGGAGCAATTTAACCCGCGGCGTCTAGCGTTGATGAGCGAGTTGCGTCAGGCAATCGAACACGACGAACTGATCCTTCACTATCAGCCTAAGGTCAACTTGCACACCGGCCGAGTAGATGAGGTTGAAGCTCTTGTTCGCTGGAATCAACGGGGACAAGGATTCATTTCACCGGCGGATTTCATACCCATGGCCGAGCGCACACGCTTAGTCAAGCCATTGACGCACTGGGTGCTCAAGCGCGCGATTCGCCAGTGTGCAGTCTGGCGCGGCTCTGGCCTTGAAATAGGAATTGCCGTAAACATTTCAGCCCGTGACCTGCACGATCCACATCTTCCGGACGTCATTGCCGGACTTCTGGCATCCTCAGAAGTTAATCCTGAGTGGTTGGTATTGGAGATCACCGAGGGCAGCATCATGGTCGACCAACAGCGTGCCCTTGACGTGCTTACCCGGCTTACGAGCATGGGGTTGCGGATCTCAATTGATGATTTCGGTACGGGTTACTCGTCGTTGGCTTATATCAGCAAACTACCCATAAGCGAGATCAAGATTGATCGATCGTTTGTCATCGGTATGGTAGAAAATAAAAATGACGCGGTGATCGTGCATGCCATCATTGAGCTGGGTCACAACCTAGGCCTCAAGGTCGCGGGCGAGGGTGTTGAAAATCAGGAAGCGTGGACGCTTCTTGAGAAACAGGGCTGCGATTTGTTACAAGGATACTATCTGAGTAAACCGATCAACAGCCTGCAGTTCATTCAATGGTTTAACGAGTCCCCATGGGGATTGGGAAAGGGAGCCCAACGAAACGTCGCAGGGAAGTCAGAATAGCAACATTGCCAGTTCCATACTGAGGCGCACGACTCTGGGTGCCTCACGATAATAACCAGTAATACCTTGTCAATACGGCGCAGCGCCAAGTTTAATTCTTTGCGCTCGGCTGACGCACTGGAAGATTCGTGGCGGCTGCACACCCATGAGCACTATATACCTTTATTTGATAATGCGTCATGATCGCCGCTGGTAGTTCTAAAGCACTATTCTACGAAGGAAAACAGATAGCACAGCGATGTCGCCATGTCAGAAAACCCACAAGAATCCAAGACCGGGCCCATGCACGTGTGGTACGCGCTACTCTACTCGTTGTCGGGACTCCGATCAGCTTACAAAAATGAGACCGCATTCCGCCAAGAGTGCCTGCTCGCAGTTGTACTGGTTATTGTAGCGATGCTCATTCCGGCCTCAATGACACAGCGTGCACTGATGATCAGCAGCCTATTACTCGTACTAATGATTGAGTTGCTGAACTCGGCAGTCGAAAGCACTGTGGATCGCATCTCCACCGAGGACCACCGGCTGGCGAAACGGGCCAAGGATCTGGGTAGCGCAGCAGTCTTTATAGCGCTCGTCAACGTTGTCGTTGTGTGGCTACTGGTCCTCATCGGGCTATGACCCGACCACACATACGCTTGCGGCAAGCCTCATTATCATGATGGGAAGAGAATTTTTTCGGAGGATGGTTAACTAGGCGTTCCCGACAACGCCGGCATCTTACTGATCGTGCACAGACTCTTCTATAAATTTTACGAGATTTCCAGCCGTATCGCCCGTGAACTCTATGAATTGTAGCCCAAACGCGACGCCGTCCTCTGGAATTACCGATTTGTGGACTGTCCTACAGTGTGCGCTGAGCTCAACCAAACCTTCTCGAAGTGGAAGACTTAACCTGACATCAACTTCCGGCGCTTCATCTCTACTTATTTCGTCGTCGCTGGGATAGAGCGTATATGCTGTCGCGTGGTCACAGCGAATCTGCAATCCATCTTCGGAGATATCATGCGCAATCGCATGGTGAAAAATATTCCCACTCGTTTCACGTATCGTGCTACGACGGTTAATCAAAAATCTCGGATATCGTCTACGTTCTTCGTAGATCTCACTATCGTGAGAGCCCGCTTGCTGGCCTTTTTCCTGTAGATCGGTTTTATCAGTTGACATCGCGGCACGCGTCATTCGCATCGACATTTCGTAAGCCGTATGCTGGAAGTAAATACGAGCAAAGCAACGAGCGACCATCCGGGTACTCACAGGTTACTCCTGAGCCTTCTTACTCGCTGGTCTTACGCTAGTACTGGCGAAACATACCAATTAATAAGGTCGAAAACTGTGAACTAGGTCACAATATTCACAGCTACCATGTGACCCGTACCTCAAAATCAACTAATTTAAATAAAAACCGGTCCGTTCACGAGTTTGGCGACCGGAATTACTAAGGAGGTATACCACATTATGCAGGCACAACGCGTTGACGCCCGGACGGGCGATCCCTCTGATAAACTGAAACGATTCAAGACCTTCTACCTAGTACTCGACGATCTGGTCGCCGAGAGCAGCAAAGAAGACTTGGTGGAATGCGCAAGAGTACTTGCCTTAAACCTTGCCCAATATAAGCAAGATTTTGGAGAACTCCCCCAAGAGGGCTATAAGAAGTTGCGAACGGCGAAGTCAATTGACGAGAAGACGCCGAAGCTGGTGGCAAGTGGCATGCTAGAGATGGCAATTGCGCTAGCCAAGGCAACAGGACGACTAAAACAAGAGTAATCAAGATAATGTGCGGTGAGGACCCCTAGCGCACAAAAAAATCACAAATTTAACAAGTTCGGGCCCGTCTGCCCGAAAGCCAAGCCTTGATGAAGCATGCTCCGTTAGGATCATTCCAATCCGGCATTTCCGTTGACAGCAACACCTCGTCAACTCCCTCATGATGCTGAGACCACACTCGCCAGAATGACCGTTTGATGAACCGATGGATGGCCGGTATCGCAATGCAGGCGCATATTCCCTTCACCCTTTAGATCTCGAGGTCAACTGTGGTACAACTGCGACTCCATACCTGTAGGCTAAAACCTAGGTCCCTACATATTGGTGCATCAGATGTCCCGAGAACAATTTACATTGGTGCTAGAATCTGCCCGCATGGTGACCCCGCGAGTCAGGGAGCTGACGTTTGTTCGCGAAGACGGACAGAGTTCGCCATTTGTTCCCGGGCAGTTCATCACGATGCATATGCCCTTCGACAGCAAGACATTGCTGCGTAACTACAGCATCGCTACCATTCCCGGCACCACAGACGCGATACAGATCGCGGCAACCTTCGTCGAAGGCGGGCGAGCTACTCATCACCTATTTGAGATGCAGGCCGGTGATCGGGTCGACACCACGGGGCCGTTTGGACGCTTTGTGCTGCGAGATGATCCACCAACCCACTATATACTTGTTGGAACAGGAACAGGCATCACACCATACCGTTCGATGTTGCCTGAACTCGGTCATCGTCTCGAGGACGGCAACTTCAGCGCCGTTTTACTTCTTGGTGTGCGGGGGCCAGATGATCTGCTCTACGGTCAAGACTTTCTTGATTTTGCCGAGCAACATCCTGAATTTCACTTTCAGGCTCGCTACAGCCGGATAATGCCGGAAACACCCGCACCGCACGAGCGAAGAGGTTACGTACAAGACGCATTGAATGACTTGGACCTTGATCCTGGCACCAGTATTGTCTACCTATGCGGAAATCCCAACATGATCGATGCCGCAGCTCAACAGCTTCATACGGCTGGTTTTCCAACCCCCAAGGTCCGGCGTGAGAAATACGTCTCTTCAAACTAACCCAAGCACTGCGAGGCCGGCGAAAATAACGATCAGAAGGGCAGAGTGACTACAGCAAGAAGTTTTATTTACCTGGCGCTTGGCATTGCTATGTGTTTGGCGCTATCTAGTTTCGTCGCTGCGAAAAGCCGTGTTGAGAAACACCTTGAGCAAATCAACCTGCCACCTGGATTTTCGATCGAGATATTTGCAGAAGTCCCAGGCGCACGTTCAATGGCGCTTGATAAGTCGTCTAACACTGTTTACGTCGGCACGATGGGTAGCGATGTTTACGCAGTGTCTTACGAAAATCAAGAGGGCAAATCCGATAAGGTCGTTAAGATCATGAGCGGACTTAAAGTGGCAAATGGGGTCGCGGTGCATCGAGATTATCTCTACGTCGCAGAGCAAAATCGAATTACGCGTTACCCGCTACGAGGCAGAAATCCAAGTGCAAACTGGGAACAAGACCGGGAGATCAAATTTTCAGACCTGCCTGATAAATCCCATCACGGTTGGCGCTACATTGGCTTTGGGCCCGACAATAAGCTCTACGTGACGGTAGGTGTCGCCTGTAATATTTGCGAGCTGCAGGGCATTGAAGGCACGATCATCCGCATGGATCCGGACGGCAGCAATAGCGAAATCTTTGCCAATGGAATCCGCAACTCGGTCGGATTGAGCTTCCATCCCAAAACCGGCGTGCTGTATTTCACTGACAACAACACAGATATGATGGGCGATGATATCCCACCAGGCGAATTTAACGCCGCCCCTACAGCCGGCCTGAACTTCGGGTTTCCTTACTACGCAGGCGGAAGCGTGCGCAGTCCAGGCTGGGCCTACAACACGCCGCCTCTGAACGTTCAATTTCCAAAAGTCGATTTTCAAGCGCACGTGGCGGCTTTGGGACTGGCTTTCTACACAGGCGACATGTTCCCAGAAGAATACCGTCACGACGCTTTTGTGGCGCAACACGGCTCATGGAACCGAAGCGTACCAATTGGATACCGTGTCGTGCGGGTCAAATTTGACGATAACGGTGAAGTGGTCGGCGATGAAGTCTTCGCAGACGGCTGGCTCCAAGGTGAGAAGGCTTGGGGTCGACCCGTCGATGTCCTGCATATGCCCGATGGCGCATTATTGGTTTCCGACGATCACCGGGGGGTACTCTACCGTATCAGCTATACCGAAGATTAGGCGCGATCCCACCCCCCTCATCCACACCCAACTGAATCGATCTCCAGCACCGCGGCCCCACGGATCTGACCGTCCTTTAATCGGCTCAAGGCTTCGTTGGCCTCGCTGAGCGGAAAGCATTCGACTTCAGTACGGACCGGAATCTCGGGCGCAAGGGAGAGGAACTCGTTACCGTCACGGCGGGTGAGATTTGCAACCGATCGTATACTTCGCTCACCCCAAAGAATATCGTAGGGAAACGAAGGGATATCGCTCATGTGGATCCCGGCACAGACCACTGTTCCCCCCTTCACGATTGCTCTCAGCGCAGTTGGCACGAGCGTCCCCACAGGTGCGAAGATGATTGCGGCATCGAGCGCCTCGGGTGGTGGTGTTTTCGAATCTGCCGCCCAAACTGCGCCGAGGTCGCGGGCAAACTGTTGCCCGTTCGCGTCACCCGGTCGGGTAAATGCAAAAACCTTGCGCCCCTGATGACGTGCCACTTGCGTCACAATGTGCGCCGCCGCACCGAAGCCGTATATTCCCAGATGTTCTGCGTCACCGGCCGCACAAAGTGAACGATACCCAATGAGGCCCGCACACAGCAAAGGAGCAGCCTCTGCATCACTGTAATCACCGGTAACAGAAAAACAATAACGTTGGTCAGCAACAGTGTATTCTGCATAGCCGCCATTCAACTTGTAACCGGTAAACGCTGCCTGATCGCAAAGATTCTCCGACCCTGCCCGACAGTATTTGCAAGCACCGCAGGTATACCCTAGCCAGGGGATACCAACACGCTCGCCAATAGCAAACTGCTCAACGCCTTCTCCTCGTTCAACTACGGTACCGACAATTTCATGGCCAAGCACAAGCGGCAACTTGGGATCACTCAGCTCACCATCCAGCACGTGAAGATCCGTCCGGCACACGCCACAAGCGTGAACAGATACAAGGACCTGCCCGGGACCGGGCTCCGGCCGGGCAACCTTTGTCATGACCAACGGTTGCCCGGGCTCGTTGAGAAGCATGGCGCGCACGGTGGATACCCTGATAAATAAAGTGTCGTTAGTTAGTTCCAGCGATAATGCATGACGCGGGCGTTTTACCTGCCTAAGTTCGCCGCAGGCAGACCAAGTGCCCTGCCTTCCGTTGTTTCGATTCGATTAACCAATGACATACGCTCAGCCGATGAGGTGGGCACAAACAGGCACAGCAAATCGTTCAGAAATCGCATTCCTCGCTCACTCGCTTGTACGCGATAGCCGTCCCATTCAATCAGCTTTTTGGATTGCGCCTGCATCAACGCCGCCCTTACAGCACTGATCGGAAGTCCAGTGCGTTCCGTAAAAAGCGCTGTTTCAAATCCTTGTGTAAGGCGCAATGCATTCATCATAAATTCAAGTGCTAAGTCTTCCTTCCCTAAAACACATCTAGTATCGACAACGTCCGATCGACCTGCCTTCGTTATATAACTAAGAGGGTGTCTGCATTTTGCAAAACGCGTGATGTGGCCGTCGTGGACGGTCGTAATCTTGCTGTGCGCGCCCGCACCGATTCCAATATAGTCGCCAAACTGCCAGTAGTTAAGGTTATGGACACACCATCTCTGGGATCTTGCAAAAGCCGACACCTCATATTGCTGATACCCACATTCGGCAAGAAGCTCTTGTCCCGCGGCCTGCATCAACCAGATTTCATCATGTTCCGGCAGCGGCGGTGGGCGACGGTGGAATGCCGTATTTGGCTCGATAGTGAGCTGGTACCAGGAAAGGTGTGCAGGAGCATATGCAATCGCAGTCTTTAAATCGTCAATTACACCGCCTTGATCTTGCCCGGGTAAGCCAAACATCAAATCGATATTGAGGTTCTCGAAACCCGCCCTCTGTGCTGTTTGGATTGCTGACAGCGCTTCTTCGCGGCCATGGATGCGACCTAACCGGCGTAACTTATCCTCGTCGAAACTTTGCACACCGAGGGAGAGACGGTTTATTCCAAGCCCTCGATAGGCGCGAATGTGTTGCGCCTCCACTGTGCCAGGGTTGGCCTCTAACGTGATCTCAACATTGGGTGGCATCGAGAAGCGAGCACTTAACACCGACAGAAGACGATCCAAAGCCCTAGGGGAGAAGAGGCTCGGGGTTCCCCCACCGATAAATACACTGATAATCGGCCGTTCGCCTACATAGACCAAATCATGATTCAAGTCCTTGATCAGGGCATCAACATAGGCGTCCTCAGGGATTTCCTCACGCATCTCATGGGAATTAAAGTCACAATAAGGGCACTTTCGAATGCACCATGGTAGGTGCACATATACCGATAGGGGTGGCAGGGCCTTCATGATCAGCTTTGCCAACATCACGCCTTTGCGTGATAGCGTTCTGCAAGCGCGCCTATCAATTGCCTAAGCGCCTGTCCGCGATGACTCAGTTGGTTTTTCACTTCAGGTGGAAGTTCAGCGGAGGTGCAGCCATGTGTCGGAACAAAGAAAACAGGATCATAACCAAATCCATTGGTCCCCTTGGCTTCAGAGACAATTCGGCCCTCCCATACGCCGTGACAGGCTATCGGTATCGGGTCATTCGGGTCCTCTAGATACACCATTACACAATGAAAACGTGCTGTACGCTTCTGTTCCAAGACAGGCGCCATTTCGCGCACAAGTTTTTCAAGGTTTTGCTGATCCGTTGCGCCGTTCCCTGCGTAGCGTGCTGAATAAATGCCGGGACCCCCGCCCAGAGCGTCAACGGCAAGTCCTGAGTCATCGGCAATAGCAGGCAGCCCCGAACACTTCGCCGCATAACGTGCCTTGGCCAACGCGTTTTCGATGAATGTCAAAGCTGTTTCTTCGATATCGGGAATATTGAAGTGTGATTGTGGAATAACCTCAATCTGAAAATCGGCAAGCAGGGCACCTATTTCTCTCGCCTTGCCAGCGTTACTGCTAGCTAACACCACAGATCGAGATGGCCCCGTTAACACCTGGAATCAGCCCCGCAAGACCTCACGCTGTTTTTCAATAATCTGCGCAATACCCTCACGAGCTTGTTCAAGCATCGTATTGAGCTCATCCATGCGGAAGGCATGGCCCTCGGCCGTCCCCTGGATCTCGATGAAGGCCCCTGCGTCGTTCATCACCACATTCATATCAGTTTCAGCCTCGGAATCCTCGATATAGTCCAGATCAAGCACCGGTAAACCCCGAAAAATGCCGACAGAAACCGAAGCGACCATACCATGAATTGGGTTGGTACTAACGGACTTCCCGTTTTGCAGTCGTCCAATCGCATCAACGAGCGCAATATATCCGCCCGTGATCGAAGCGGTGCGGGTCCCACCGTCGGCCTGGACCACGTCGCAGTCAACCACAATCGTTCGCTCTCCTAGCTCCTCAGGCGATAAAACAGCGCGAAGGGAGCGACCTATTAACCGTTGTATCTCCATGGTACGCCCGCTTTGCCGTCCCTGAGCTGCCTCACGCCGCATCCGCGTGCCAGTGGCGCGAGGCAGCATCCCGTACTCGGCAGTCACCCAACCCTGACCGGTCCCCTTCAGGAAACCAGGAACCGACTCATCAACACTCGCATTACAAATAACTCTGGTATCACCGAACGTCACCAATACTGACCCTTCCGCATAGCGAGTGTAATCGCGAGTAAACGAAATTTCCCTCAGTTCGTCCTGTGCTCGACCGCTTGGGCGCATAGGTTTTCCCCTGTCTGGGAGATTGGAGCTTGCGATTATAACTTTAATGTCGTCACTCCGGTATTTGCCTCACGGATCGGACGGGTTACCATTATCTATAAATCAGCACGGAGTGACGGACACAATGATTGCCAGCATGACCGCTTTTGAGCGGAAGGAGTACACGGGGGACTGGGGCCACGCCATCTGGGAAATACGGTCGGTTAATCACCGTTACCTTGAGATTACCGCGCGGCTACCCGAAGACCTACGCATCCTTACCACTCCCGTGCGCGAACGGGTCGCCCAGCACGTCAAGCGTGGCAAGGTCGATTGCACATTGCGTGTTGACGCAACGAGCAGCACGCTTAAGGATCTAACAATCAACACTGATCTCGTAAAAAAGCTCGTCAATGCCAGCCGGGAAGTTGAAAAGCTAATTGACAATGCAACGCCAGTAAATCCCCTGGATTTCCTCCGCTGGCCGGGGGTACTCGATGCAGGTACACCTGATCCGGACACTGTGAGAACACCGCTACTGGAACTCCTTGATGCCACACTAGAACTTCTCGTTGAAGCACGTCAGCGTGAGGGAGCGAAACTACAAGCCTTAATCCAAGAAAGATGCGATATGGCCAAAGATGTGGTGACGCACGTGCGTGAACGGCTCCCGGCAATTATGAATCGCCTTAAAGAACGGCTTCAGAGCCAAGCGCAGGAACTCAGTAGTGAGCTACCGGCAGAACGGCTAGAACAGGAAATGCTACTGCTTGCACAAAAATTGGATGTTGCCGAAGAACTAGATCGACTTGATGCTCATCTCTCGGAGGTAAGTAGAGTCTTGTCAGAAAGCAATCCCGTCGGTAGGCGACTCGATTTTCTCATGCAGGAGATGAATCGTGAGGCCAATACACTCGGCGCAAAGGCTGCCCACATCGATTGTACGAACGCCTCAGTGGAGCTTAAGGTGCTGATTGAACAAATGCGGGAACAGGTGCAGAACATTGAATAAACAATCCAGTACCCAATTAAAGCCCAAGGAAGCGCCGCGAAAGGGCACACTGTACATCATCTCGGCGCCTTCCGGTGCCGGAAAGACGACGCTAGTCCACGCGCTATTGGAATCGACCCCGGACTTACAACTTTCCATCTCCTTTACAACACGGCCCAAGCGCCCCAGTGAACACGATGGAGTCGATTATCATTTTATCGATCAAGAGGAATTCGAGCGACGAATAAAAACCGGTCAGTTCCTTGAGTATGCCAAGGTATTTGACTACTACTATGGGACTTCCCGCGCTTGGGTCGAAAATGAACTTGCCCACGGTGAGAACGTGCTTCTCGAGATCGACTGGCAGGGTGCCCAACAAGTCCGCAAGATCATCCCAGACACCGTAAGCATTTTCATCCTGCCACCTTCTTATAAGGCGCTAGAAGGTCGGCTAAGGCGGCGTGGTGCGGACGACGAGGATACAATCACACGCCGGATGCACGATGCGGTGAGTGAGATTTCGCACTACCATGAATACGACTATATGGTGCTAAACGAGAAATTCGACACGGCCCTCGAAGATCTCCAAGCTATTATCCGGGCCAGCCGCCTTGTGGGCTAGTTGCCCGTGCAACTCGAAAATCTCCAGTAGGCAACTAATGGCAGATGCATTCCAGATTCAGTAGAATAGTTACTTAATATCCACCTAGTAAGGATTTGATGATGGCTAGAGTCACCGTTGAAGACTGCCTCCAGAATCTGGACAGCCGCTATGATCTCGTGCTCCTAGCTAGCAAACGGGCGCGTCAGATCACTATGGGCGCGGAGCCGCTGGTGCCTGAAGATAATGACAAGGCTTCGGTCATAGCCTTGCGCGAGATCGCTGCTGGCCTGATCACTAATGAAAACATCGACACGATTCAGGCCACCGAAACCGATGAAACCGGTGAATCCGATGGATCAGAAGAGGAACCCGCCAAATAGAGTTATTTTGTCTTTCCCCTGCCTGGACGGCGATGGCCGCGCACGCAGTACACCTTGTGCCAACCTCTACGCGGTGCAGCACAGTAGCCAGTGCCCGGCCATTAGCACTTTCGCTGACTTAGATAGCCTGCCTTTTACGTAAAGCGGCTCGTTATACGGAGGCCCGATGTCTCAAATCGACGACCTCTCAGCCCAGATCGAGACCTATCTAGAACCCGATCAGGTCAAAAAGGTGCGTCGCGCCTACTCGTTTAGCGCTAAGGCTCACGAGGGCCAACACCGCTTGAGCGGCGAACCCTACATCCAACATCCGCTGGAAGTCGCCCGCATTCTGGCAGGAATGCACATGGATCACCAAACTTTAGTCGCCGCTATATTGCACGATGTCATTGAAGACACAGCCACAGCGAAAGAGCAAATCAAGAGGGAGTTTGGTAAAGGCGTGGCTGAGTTGGTCGATGGAGTGAGCAAGCTAAAACAGATCGAGTTTGACAGCTATGCCGAGGCTCAAGCACACAATTTCCGAAAGATGCTCATGGCTGTCGCTCAAGACATCCGGGTGATTTTAGTCAAACTGGCCGATCGCCTTCACAACATGCGCACCCTTGGCGCGCTACCTCCCAAAAAGCGGCGCTTGATTGCACGCGAAACACTAGAGATCTACGCCCCCATCGCGCAAAGACTGGGCATGAATAGCATCCGTCTTGAGCTAGAGGAACTGGGGTTCGCAGCACTCCACCCAATGCGCCACCGTGTTCTTTCTGAGCAAGTGAAAAAGGCTCGGGGACATCGCAAAGAAATCGTTAACAAGATCAAAAATGCCCTGAAGCGCCGATTGCAACAAGAAAAATTACCGGCCGAAATAATCGGACGGGAGAAACATCTTTATGGCATCTATAAGAAGATGCGGAACAAAGGATTGTCCTTCGCAGAGGTATTTGATGTCTATGCCTTTCGTATCATCGTAGATACCGTTGACACGTGTTACCGGGTGTTGGGCGCGGTACACAACCTATATAAACCTGTTCCGGGCAAATTTAAGGATTACATCGCGATACCGAAGGCGAACGGCTATCAGTCACTGCACACTGTGTTATTTGGCCCTTACGGTGTTTCAATCGAAGTACAGATCAGAACCAAAGAGATGGATGACGTTGGTGAAGCGGGCATTGCCGCTCACTGGTTATATAAATCAGGCGAAGGGGAAAAGACAACTGCTCACAAGCGAGCTCGGGAATGGCTCCGTGGCATACTGGAAATACAACAAACTGCTGGAAACCCGGAGGAATTTCTCGAACACGTCAAAGTCGATCTCTTCCCTGACGAGGTATACGTGTTTACACCAAAGGGAGATATTATAGAACTACCTCGTGGCGCAACCGCTGTCGACCTTGCCTACACGATACACACGGATGTAGGCAACACCTGCGTTGGTGCGAGGATCGATCGCCGACTCGCGCCCCTCAGCACGCCCCTTAGCACAGGCCAGTCCGTGGAGATCATCACCGCTCCGGGGGCAAAGCCAAATCCCGTTTGGTTGCAATTTGTGGTCACTGCCAAGGCTCGGTTAACCATTCGCCATTATCTAAAAAATCTTAAGCACGATGAAGCCATTGCCTTGGGTAAGCGGATGTTAAATCTTGAGCTGAAGAATTTTTCACTCAGTTTCGACGATATTAGCCCACGACAACTGGCAACTACTCTCAAGTCGTTCAATCTGAATGACAAAAATGACCTATTGGAAGATCTTGGGCTCGGCAAGCGCATGGCACCGCTTGTTGCTCGGCACCTGGCACCCTCGCCTAGAGAGCCCTGGAAGCTCCCGTGGAAACGTGGCAGCGAATCGGCACGACCACTTTTTATAAAGGGAACCGAAGGGATGGTCGTGTCATTTCCAAAGTGCTGCTACCCTATCCCCGGAGATCCTATTCTTGGGTTTGCGAGCGCCGGTCGAGGTATTGTTGTGCATCACCAATCGTGCAAGAACGTTGCAGAGTACCGAAAAGAGCCGGAAAAGTGGGTAAATGTTGAATGGGAGACCCAAGTTGATCGGGACTTTCCCGCGGCAATCCGCATGAACGTGACTAATCAACGCGGGGTACTCGCAACCGTTGCAGCAGCAATTGCCGACGAAGGTGCCAATATCGAGAATGTCGAAATGCAAGATCGGGACGATCGCTATATTAGATTATCTTTCGTGATAGCCGTCCGAGACCGTAACCATCTCGCACGAGTTATGCACAAGGTACGAGGAGTCAAACATGTCTCTGGTATCAACAGGGTCCAGAAATGATCAAGCGTGGGTTAGCGCTAAGGCTACGCACAGCGAACTAGGAAGGAATCACATGGCTCGACACATCATCCAAACGGAAAAGGCGCCCAAGGCTATCGGCAGCTATTCCCAGGCAATCAAGATAGGCAATACGGTTTACCTATCGGGCCAGATCCCTCTCGTACCCGCGACGATGGAACTGGTCAACGGCGATATCCGGCTCCAGATTGGACAGGTCTTCGATAATCTAAGTGCGGTTGCGCACGCTGCCGGCGGAACGTTAGCGGACGTCGTCAAGTTAACCATCTATCTAACCGACCTAGCACATTTCCCTGTAATCAACGAAGCAATGGCGAAGTATTGGCAGGAACCCTATCCTGCCCGTGCGGCAGTGGGTGTTGCCGAACTTCCGAAGGATGCCAATGTGGAAGTGGATGCGATAATGGTCATCAGCAATTAGCTGACAACTTGAAAGCTTTCACAAACGTCAAACCGTAGATCGCGTGTTGAACACTGCGCGAAGTCAACTCTCCACTTGCTGCGCCCGCCCATAGGTCGAGCATTGAGCCATGATGAGTCTCGCGAAGCGCAAACGTGCAGAGAGACAACCTTCAATCGCCGCTCCGGTGACAGACCTTCGAGGTGTCGGGCCACACGTTGCTAAACGACTTCATCAGCGTGGCATCACCTCTATTCAGGATCTGCTGTTCCACTTGCCACTGCGTTACCAGGATCGCACGCGGATCACGCCAATAGGGGCGCTTAGAGCAGGTGAGGAAACGTTGATCCAGGGCCAAATCGAGTTAACTCAAGTGCGTCTGGGGCGGCGGCGCTCGCTGCTCAGCCGTCTCAGTGACGGCACCGGTGCCATAACACTTCGGTTTTTCCATTTCTCAGCAGCCCAACAAGCAGGCCTCGCCAAAGGCACGTATCTGAGATGCTACGGCCCGGTCCGTCCCGGCGCTCGGACGCTTGAGATGGTTCATCCGGAGTACCAGCGCATCGATCCCGAACGTATCCAACCGCTCGAAGAGCGCCTGACCCCTATCTACCCCACGACCGAAGGACTACAACAGGTGACGCTTCGCAAGTTGACTAGCCAAGCACTCGCGTTCCTTGTCAGTGATCGGCCCAACGGCCTTAAGGAATGGCTCCCTGATGAGCTGTTGGCCGAGCAGCAGTTGCCTAGGTTGGAAGCGGCGCTTCGGTACGTGCATAGGCCACCGCCGGACGCGCCAACTCATGAACTTGAGGAAGGTATCCATCCCACGCAGCAACGCCTTGCCTTCGAAGAGCTACTCGCACACCACTTGAGCCTGAGGCGTCTCAGGTGTGAACTTCAGACAAAAGAGGCACCCGCACTACGCGAGAACGGTGAACTGCAAGGGCAGTTATTGGAAAACCTGCCGTTTACCTTGACCCGAGCACAGCAGCGTGTCGTTGAGGAAATCTCAAAAGATATGAATCGCCGTATACCCATGCTGCGGCTGCTCCAAGGTGATGTCGGATCAGGTAAAACAGTGGTTGTCGCACTTGCCGCTCTTCAGGCA
This sequence comes from Gammaproteobacteria bacterium, assembly GCA_027296625.1. Lineage (NCBI taxonomy): Bacteria > Pseudomonadati > Pseudomonadota > Gammaproteobacteria > Gammaproteobacteria bacterium. Next base: position 21,847 of record JAPUIX010000048.1, read on the forward strand.
CTGGAAGCGGATTATCAGGTCGCTATGATGGTGCCCACTGAACTGCTTGCAGAACAGCACCTGAGCACATTCAAGAGGTGGCTAGAACCGCTCGGCGTAGAGCCACTATGGCTCGCCAGCAAGGTTCGCAAGGCCGACCGCTCAACAATGCTGACACGTCTCGCCTCCGCAGATCCCGTTATAGCGATTGGAACCCATGCACTGTTTCAAGCGGATGTCCAATTTGCCAAACTCGGACTCGTCATCATTGATGAACAACACCGTTTCGGCGTCCACCAGCGTTTAGCACTTCGGGAAAAAGGAGCCCGTGATGGTAAATACCCGCATCAGTTAATCATGACCGCTACGCCTATCCCACGGACCTTAGCAATGACAGCTTACGCCGACCTGGATAGCTCAATCATCGATGAGATGCCGCCCAATCGGCAACCCGTCAAGAGTGTGGTGCTGCCCGACAGCCGGCGAGAGGACGTCATTCAACGGATCGCGGACGCTTGTCGTGAAGGACGCCAGGTCTATTGGGTATGCACACTGATCGAGGAATCCGAAGTCCTCCAATGTCAGGCTGCAACCGAAACCGCCAAGCGTCTGGGAAAGCTGCTGCCCCATGTCCAAATAGGACTCGTCCATGGGCGAATGCAAAGCGATGAACGCGAACGCACAATGGCCCGATTCAAGATGGGTAATATTGATCTACTGGTGGCAACCACGGTGATCGAGGTGGGTGTCGATGTCCCTAATGCCAGCCTTATGGTCATTGAAAACCCCGAACGCTTAGGCCTGGCCCAGCTTCACCAGCTTCGCGGACGCATCGGCCGTGGCACAATGCAGAGTGACTGCGTGCTTATGTACCAGCCGCCGCTGACGGAGCATGCCCGGGCGCGGTTAGCGGCTATCAGAGAAACAACTAACGGTTTCGAGATAGCACGCCGCGATTTGGAATTGAGAGGGCCAGGGGAGCTACTCGGCACCAAGCAAACAGGTCTTTTACAATTACGTATCGCTGACCTGGTCCGCGACCGCAAACTGCTGCCCGAAATCCAGAGGGCAGCTAACTGCCTCTTGCGCGACTTTCCAGACCATGTCGAGCCCCTCATCCAACGGTGGGTTGGCGGGGCACTAGATTATGGCAGCGTGTAAACAGCCAGGTTGTATGCCTTGAATCCTAACTGGCAACCACGAGAAGAGATCACCCGCGATGACCTACCCATGGATCTACGAGGGTGGTTATTGGAGCAAGAATCGCTTACGCGCCGCCTGCAGCAGGCATGTAATGGAAACTTCCAGGTGCACCTCAGGGATCAGAGGTGGAATTCGCCGATGGATGACGAGGCATGCCTCCTTAGCCTACGTCCTGATGAACAGGCCCTGATCCGACAGGTCTATTTGCTATGCAACGAACGTCCTTGGGTATACGCCCGCACCATCATCCCAGCCATGACTTTGAAGGGATCACGTCAGCGTCTGGCTTCGCTAGGCTCCCGACCCCTAGGTGATATCTTGTTTGGCGATCGCAATACCCCACGCAGCGTAGTAGAAATTGCCAAAATATCGCCACAAGAGAAACTCTTTTCCCTTGCCACCCAAGATGCACTTGATCCCGGCGAGTTCATGTGGGGCCGACGCTCAGTATTCACTGTAGAAGGTAATCCTTTGTTGGTTGTTGAAGTATTCTTGCCTGAAATTACCCCGTACCACGAAACGACTCCTTATGCTGACCGCTCTACGTAATTTCTGGAAGCGATATGCTGATTTGGCGTATCAGGAATGGCCATTCGTCAAGGACAGGCTCACACAATATGCGCTGTTGATGCGATTGAATAAGCCAATTGGGATCTTTCTACTGCTGTGGCCGACATTATGGGCCTTATGGATAGCCGCCGAAGGGGTTCCGGACCCGCTTGTGCTGATCGTCTTTATTTTGGGCGTGGTGATAATGCGCTCAGCAGGATGCGTAATAAATGATTACGCAGACCGGGACTTCGATGCACAGGTTGCCCGCACGCGTAACCGTCCGATCCCGGCAGACAAGGTGAGTGCAGATGAGGCATTGGCACTCAGTGCTGTCCTTGTGTCGTTGGCATTCTTGTTGGTCTTACTCATGAATCGCCTAACAGTGCTACTGGCAGTTGTCGCGCTCCTGCTGGCCGCGATGTATCCATTCATGAAGCGTTATACCTATCTGCCACAGTTCAATCTTGGCCTCGCTTTTAGTTGGGCAGTCCCCATGGCGTTTGCCGCCCAGACAAACACGATACCTGAGATTGCCTGGCTATTGCTCGTTGCCACTGTACTCTGGGCAGTTGCATATGACACCATGTACGCGATGGTAGACCGAGAAGACGATTTGCAGGTAGGTGTTAAATCTACGGCCATTCTGTTCGATGACGCAGATCGACCAATAATAGGCATTATTCAGATATTAATGCTGGTTGTGCTAATTATAATCGGGAAACAGGCTGAACTTGGAATCAGTTACTATGCTGGAGTTACAATTGCAGCAGCTCTTGGTGCCTATCAGCAATACCTCATAAAGGATCGCAAACCACAAAATTGTTTCCAAGCCTTCCTTAACAACAATTGGTTTGGGGCTGTCATATTTTGTGGCCTATTTATCCACTATCAGTTCGGGACATCATGATAACCAAAAGACGCTTTGTTTGGACATTCGCTCTAGGCTTCATGATTATCGCCGGCCCACCGGCAAAGGCTGAAGGCGAACCCACAATTGATATGGTATGCCAATGGATAGCCAACAAGCTCGCAAGCGTTGGGCTCAACGAATGCTTAAACCAGGAACTCATCGAATCGCAAAGCCGTTCGGTTGAGGACATCCCGATTCTCTACAAGGAATATCCTCCTCTGCCAAGGCGCGAACCGCTGGCGCGTGTGATGCTCTTTGGAGGGATTCACGGCGACGAGTATGCCTCTGTCAGTATCATCTTCAAGTGGATGAATATCCTGAACGAGCACCACTCTGGAATGTTCCATTGGATTATCGTTCCTGTGCTCAACCCTGACGGCCTCCTAAGAGACAGATCGCAACGGATAAACGCGAATGGGGTCGATCTAAACCGTAACTTTCCCATGCCGGACTGGGAAGAAGAAGTGATCGGTTATTGGATGGAGCATACGAATCGCCATCCGCAACGCTTTCCAGGTACCGGACCGCTGAGTGAGCCTGAGACTCGCTGGTTAGTGAATGAAATCGAGCAGTTCCGCCCCGATGTGATCGTCTCCGTCAAAGCGCCGCTTAGTAGCGAAGACTATGATCTACAACCAGGGGACCCTTACAAATTGGGAAATTTATATTTTAATCTGTTCGGTACCTATCCCGGATCGCTTGGAAACTATGCCGGTGTGCAAAATCAGATTGAAGTCGTCACAGTCGAGTTGCCCTATGCCGAGACCATGCCGAGCGCGTCGGAGATAAATAGTATGTGGATAGACCTCGTGAGATGGCTCCGTCGTCATAGTTCGAGCGCGCCCCTCACAGCAGAACAGACGCAGGACACTGACCCCTTACAGTAAAAAAGCGGCGCGATCATCAACCAATCTCGCCCGCATAGCCAATCACGGAGTTTGGATGTGCTAGAGGGCAAGCATTGGAGCCCCGAGAGGGAGTCGAACCCCCAACTGATGATTACAAATCATCGGTTATACCATTTAACTATCGGGGCACAAAGAACGATGACATCTGTGGATTTATGAACGCGATAGTCAACAGCCAACAAATTCATTTTATGGATTCGGAGATGCCATGGCAATTCCCTGGCAGCGGACCGGCGGCGAGCTTAACGTCGATACAAACTCTTCAAACATTGCGTCCGTCAAATTCTCATTCTGCATAAATCTCACGTCGACCCAATAAACTGGCGTCGCATTATAATACGGCACCACAATAGGCTTATATCCTTTGCTTTCCAGTTCCCCGAGCCTCCTATTAACGGAAGCCTGCGAAGAAAAAAGACCTAATGAAATAGCGTTTCTCAAATCGCCCTTGTTGACTAACATATAATCTTGAATATTCTGCTTCTGCAGTTCTGCGATGGTTTTCTCCGCAACCGCCCGGGACTTCATGGGTTCAAGGTATATCCAGAACAGCTTGTGGCCGGTGTCATCTGCAACGCGTCGGCGTGTAAAGGATCGTCGCTCCCGGAACCAGTCATCCACCCCGATTGCATCGCGTTCATCATCAAAAGGACCGATTGAATAACAGACTTCAACAGGAGCTACAGACTCTGTTACAGCCGCAGGCGACGCGGCAGCGTTATCAGCAGTAAGCGAATCTGTTTCGGGTGTGTCGCCCAGCGTTCTGTCCGAAGCGGACTCAGCCGCTTGTGCAAGCGGCTCAGGCATCGGCACCGATGGCGTTTGCCCATGGCGCTGATCCGCCTGAGCTATCGCCGACACAGCACGAACCTCAGGGAGTGTGTCGAATTCGCTCAATAAATGCAGCCGCTCCACATCTGGGGGGATAGGGTCGGACTGCATCGCTTGACGCACGTCCGCTTTGACCTGCTGGTCAAATGCCCAGGCAAAATAAGCGACGTTCAACACCAATATTGATACGCACAACCACTTCATTGGTCGCTATTTGCAATCACCGCCAATCCGTTAAGAACAAGGTCTCTATCATAGATGAATGTGTTCCCCAACAATGGCAACAGGGCTTCAGCAGAGCCACCGGTTATGATACATCTCAGGCCCGTCCCAAGGTCGCTGGCCAAATCGGCGACAATGCGATTAATAAATGCGACCACCGCATAATAGCAGCCAGATGCGATGCCGTCGTGGGTATCACGAGCCAAGCGTGAGATACTTCCTTTCATCTTTCCTGAGATTCCGTGAGTACGTTCAGTTAAAGCCAACTGCATCATCGTCAGGCCCGGAATGATGAGCCCACCCAGATGCTCACCACGGCCAGACAGCGCATCGATGGTAATCGCGGTGCCACAGTCAATAATACAGGTTGGCGCTTTGAATCTATGCCATGCGCCGATCAGTGCCACCCAGCGATCCACCCCCAGGCGCTGGTGCTCACGATAGCCGTTTGTTACACCAAAACTTTTACTCTGAACAGCCACAAACTCCGGTTCGATTTGCCAGATCTTAGCAGTCCAAGTACTTAGGACATTAGCTACCTGGGCGCCAGCAACATTTGACACCATGATACGTGATGGTGGAGAAAGCGCATGCCAATGCTCGTCAAGTAGCTTACTGAGATCGAGGACGTCGTACGACGCTATACCCGATGAGGCTACCTTATCCCGTATTAGGTTCCCCCATTTGATCCGGGTATTGCCGATGTCGACTAAAAAGATCAAGTGTGCAGTCTCAGGCTGACCTCACCGGAAGTGAAAGTCTGTACAGAACCGTTTACAGACATCATCAGCCCACCATGGGGGTCGATGCCAACGACATGTCCGACGAGCTGCTTATCTGGTAACGTCAGGGTTACCGACTGACCGCTGATCAAATCGTATTGCGCCCATTCGTCTCGAAAGCCAGCAAAACCGTGCCTCGCATAGGCTTGCAGCACGATCAGCAGATCTGAAATCAACTTAGCCGAAAGTTTGTTACGGGATACCGGAGTCTGCACAATACTCACCATATCCACCCAAGGTTGTCCGACCTCCGGCTGCGGGGTCACCGGAAACGCAACGTTTAAACCGATCCCTGCGACGACGTAACAGGGTCCCGTTGATTCACCACGCATTTCCAATAGTACCCCGGCCAACTTGCGTCCCTGCCACATCACATCATTCGGCCACTTTAGTCCCACACCCGTGATACCGAACGCACGAAGCGTGCGCACAACCGCTACACTGCCGGCTAACGCGAGGCCTGTCAGTGCGTCAGGAAAGCTATCAAAGCACCAACCGATCGATAAACAGACGCCTGCCCCTAGAGGTGACACCCAGCAACTGCCGCGCCGGCCCCTGCCAGCTGTCTGAAACTCAGCCAAACACACATTTCCATGTGCGTGATCTAGACGATCAAGTAAGCGCTGATTGGTAGAATCCGTCTCAAAATAGATATCGATCCGAGTCAACAGATCTCTGGCAGATGATTCAATTCCAAACAGTATCCGCTCACGATCCAGCAACTCGATCGCCCTCGCCAGACAGTATCCTTTGCCTGGCACGCCCCGCACGTCAAGACCATAACGCTGCAGCGATTTAACACGCTTCCAAACCGCAGCACGACTGATGCCTAACCGAGCTCCCAGACTTTCGCCGGAATGAAAATCGCCGTTTGCCAGTAGAGATAAAAGGTTCCAGCGCCGTTCCATTTAACTATGATGCTTGTGTGCCACTAACTCCATCTATCAGCAAGCACTTTAGGCTGGAATGGATTCAAGAATGCGGCAAGACCCTTCCTCTCCAGCTCCAACAAGCCATACCTCATCAAGTGAAAAATAAAACGACAGGCTACCCGGAAGAATAGCCTGTCGCATGTGCAACTGCCTCGTAACGTGTAAACAAGGGTCTGTTAACGGAAACCTTTTTGATTCCAGGTGCCGATGCCTTGTGCGACGAGCCACAGATTGTTCTCCTTCCGGCGCGGCTGAGGCAACACCCCATTTGGAATCGCGTGAACGTACTGTACTTTTCCCCCTCGTTCAGCCTTGTACATCCCCGAGTGGACCTTAACGCCTACACTACGTACAGTGGCGAATTTTAGTGCATCAACCATCTTCTCAGATCCTGACTTCTTGCCGGCTTGGATCGTTTTATCTAGATCAGGCGATTCCTCTTCTTCTATCTCATCGACTAATATGGGTTCAGGCTTTGTTGAAACCGGCCTACCCACCTCACGGGTTTTTCCGGAAAATATCAAATCGGATATTACAAACTCAAATTCAAACCTGTTAATACGTATTCGATCCCCATGCATCAGACGAACATCACCACTTATTTGCTGGTCATTAACATAAGTGCCATTAAGGCTTCCTCGATCGGCGATAAAGAAAGCTGATTCTTTGTATTCTATGGCAGCGTGCCGGCGACTCACGGTGCTGAATCCAACAACGATATAGTTGATATGCTCACTATCGGTACCGGCTACACGGCCTAACATAGTTGGTTTCGCACCGAGTTCATGCCTCATCTGATTGGTAAAACCATAGGTATCGATGAGAAACGCGCGTGGCACAGATGGTCCCACTCGATCACTGACTATCGGACCTCTGTCTCTGTGCATAAGAACCAGGATGCATCCTACGAGCGAAAAAACAAATACCGTGCTGGCGACGACTATAATAATCAACCGGATCTCTTCTTCTTGTCTGAAAGCTTCTAAAGACGGTCTCGCAAACTGACTGATCACAAGCGGTTGGGCAACGTGATCGGGTAATTCAATCGTGAATGCGCGAGCTCCTCTAATCCCTGCTACCGATCCCTTGTACCACTCAATCTTGTCGTCTTCGATTGGATGATAGGCAAAGGATCGCCCACCCACGCCGTTTCCTCCCAAACCACTACTGATTACCCACATCATATCCTTCGCGAAATGGGCAGACGCCTCACCTGCAACGAAGAAACCAGCTGCTGCGAGGAGACCTAAGACGTGGGGCAATTTATTGGGCATGAATCGCACTTTATTTATATTATGGGACACCCTATTTCTCCATACTTTGTGCTTCCCAGTCAACCACCTTAACCACTCAAGCATCTGGCTCGTAAGGGTAGGAATGCCCCCAAGCCTGCAGGGCACTTGCCCTATCCTCGTTCTTTTGCGAGATCTACCCGGATAACTAATCAGTGCCGGTCGCCACACCACGCCCGGGATCCGATGACCACTCGCTCCATGAGCCGGCATACAGACGTGCATCTGGCAATCCTGCATGAACTACGGCAAGCAGGTTATGACAGGCGGTCACACCAGATCCGCAATAGAATACTGCATCACTTATTGGAGCGCCCCTAGTCAACTTCTTTAGGCTTTGTCGCAATTTCTCAGGCGACAAAAACCGACCATCCTCCGCTAGATTATTTTTCCAGAAATAGTTGGTTGCTCCAGGGATATGTCCCGCCACACGATCAAGGGGTTCATAGTCACCCTTATACCGGGCGGATTCACGCGAATCGATGAGCAACGGAACTTCAGGCACTTCGTCGATGCTCACGAGCCATGTCGTTTGCGCCGTTCCATTAAAATTCGCCGGTGTGTTCGTCTCTCTTCCCCGTTGTGTGGGTAGGCCGGCGTCCCGCCAAGCCTGCCAACCACCATCTAATACCGCAACCCCATGGTGCCCCATGTACCGCAACATCCACCATAACCTGGCTGCAAATGCACCACATACTCCATCGTATGTGACAACCTGCTTGCCTTGCTCGATCCCGAGACGACTAAAAAGATCACGTAACGCCTCAGACGTTGGCATTGGATGACGTCCGCGACCTGCCACAGGCGGTTCACTGAGATCATGATCCAGATGAGCAAACACCGCTTTGGGGATGTGGCTGTCAAGATATGCGTCTTCACCTACCTCCGGATTCATGAGATCAAACCGGCAATCCACAATGACCCAATCCGGATCATCCAGGTGTTGGCTCAGGCGCCTAGTATCGATTAGCGTGGTATACATTTCTCACTAGACAGTAGCCACTATATCGAGCGGGAATAGGCTGTAAGGCCATTATATGATGGGTCGATTGTAAATCCCACGAGCTTTGTTATGGAAAATCTATCAAGCTACTGTATTTAAAACACATTTCTTGCCAAGCTCAAGCCCGTTTAAGACTGGATAAAGAGCGATGACACTGGCGGGAGTCCCAAAGAACAGAAGACCTGATTGAATTCTAGACCAAACCGGGGCAGCTCGCTGCTCTACTGATCGGATGACTTATTGTTGCAAGTTTTTCGACCGGCGCCTAAGCCGCAGATCCACCAAATTGCTTTATCAACCGAACAACATCGTCGGGGGCGTCCAGGGACATAAAATGACCCGCGTCCTTCACGATTGTCATCTCGGCTCCCGGAATCGTCTTTTGATTTGCATCGCGCTCGTCAGGCCGTGACCAGTCGTGCTCACCATAGACCAAAAGTACAGGCACCTTAATCTGCCCATATTCAGCCCGCGCATCATCCCAGCCACTAGCGTTTCGTATCACGGAAATAAAGGCCTCATAGTGGCCTGGTCGACAACCAACTTCGAACATTTCTTTTTTAAATTCGGGCGGCAAAGCTTCAGGGTACGCAACGCCTCCTTCCAGGATCTTCTCCTCTACCATTGGGTTACGTAAACGCATTACTGTTGGTCCAATGATAGGAACATGGCTCAACGAAAAAATAAGGTTCGCGACCGCCGAGCTTCGCTGGATGCCACGCCCCTTGGCATAATCATAGGGGTTAATCGAAATAACCTTCTTCACACGCGGATGCTGATGTGCCGCGAGAATCAAAGAAATGGAACCGCCGATCGAGATGCCCGCCACGATCGCATCGTTCACGTCCACCTTATCCAGAAATCCTGCTACCGCATGGACAAAAACTTCCGGCTTATACTCCACCTTTGGGATATCCGAGAATCCGTGCCCGGGATAATCAAGGGCATAAACCTTAAACTGTTTCGAGAGTTCTGGAATCACCTTCTGAAAGATGTCGAGTTGCGTGCGAAGCGTATGTAACAACACCAACGTCGGGCCAGTTCCCACCGTGATATACCGGAGCCTGACGCCATCAACGTCTACATATGCGATGCGAATCTTCGGATCCCATTTAAGCGTTGTCGGTATCTTTGGTGCAGAACGCATGGCTTCCACAAGGTAGGACACTACTACCAATATAATCAGAAAAACGAGAAGGCCTACGACAACAATTGCCCACGTGTTACTCATAATCTACCCCTCCCATCGTCCAATATTAATGTAAGCACCTCGGAGATAACTAAGGAGTCATGGTCTGTGACATGTTTACTGCTCGTCTGGAATCACCCTGATTTCCCGTTCCCTACCACGGCGTACTACGCTGAGCATCACAGGTGTACCACTCGACCAATCCGTAAGTATGCGATGAATGTCGTCCACCGTCGCAATAGGCTGCCCATTGACCGCGATGATCACATCGCCCTCGCGCACCCCACCTTGATGCGCAGGCCCCTGTTTCTCAATCGAGAGCACCTCCACTGCCGTATCGCCCCGTGGCCCCAAATGACGTTGGAGCCGACGACTGATCGGCCGGGACTGTGCTATGACACCCAGATACGCACGCCGGACTTTGCCACGGGTGATTAACTCAGCCACGACCCATTTGGCGGTATTGACTGGTACC
>JAPUIX010000049.1 GCA_027296625.1 Gammaproteobacteria bacterium
TTGAAGACGCGCTCGGCCGCCAGGCGGCAGTCGCCCTCATCGGCCCGCGCCAGGTGGGCAAAACCACACTTGCGCTTGAAGACATTCAGCCGAAAAAGGCCTTTCTTGTCTATTCCGGCACCGATCGCTTTCCAAAGAGACAGGGCCTAGAAGCTATTAGTGTACGTGAAGTAGTCAAAGAACTGCACTCGCTTAAAAAATAGGCGCGCTCCGATGGGATTAATCCGCAGGAGATCGAACTCTTGGCCAAGGCCGGCCTGGATAATAAAGCGGTTCTCGCTACGGGGACGACGGTACCGGCACAATTCTGGGGGTTTGGGGACGGTCTTGGCACACTAGCAGCCGGGCATACCGCAAGCTTGCTCATTCTTGATGCCGACCCCGAGCGTGATCCGTTGACGCTATCCCGGCCCCTGGCCGTCTATCTTGATGGCATACTCATGGGCCCAAGCACGGCGCAGTGAGACGCGCCTGAGGGGGCCTACTTGTCCGCCCGCGCAGCCGGGCATATCGTAAGGCTGGAATCCTACAAAGGGGGTGGATCCATGCTCACGCAGGACTGCTATCAGACGATTCTCATCGAAAAGAGTGCGAGTGGCGTCGCGATCGCGACCCGCAACCGCCCTGAGAAGCTGAACGCCATCGATGCCACGATGCATACCGAGCTCACCACGCTGACCCTCGACGCCGACGCCGACCCGGACGTGAAGGTTCTGCTCGTCACGGGGGCAGGGCGCGCATTTTGCGCCGGGGGTGATTTCAGCGGTCAGCGGGGATCTCCCGTTACCGGCGGCGGACAGACGATGCGCGAAGCGCGCCAGATCGTCGACAATCTTCTGGATTGCTCGAAGCCCGTCATCAGCGCGGTCAACGGCTATGCCATGGGACTCGGTGCGAACTTTGCGCTTCTTGCCGATATCGTAGTGGCGGCCCGTGGCGCGACGTTTGCCGATACCCACGTCCGCATGGGAATCGGTGCCGGTGACGGCGGGCAGGTAATCTGGCCGCTGCTCATGGGCGTGAATCGCGCGAAGTACTTCATGATGACGGGCGATCGCCTCCCCGCAGAAGAGGCGGAACGCCTGGGGCTCGTCAATTTCGTCGTCGACGACGAGGAGCTCATGCCGAAGGCCATAGAAATCGCGGAGCGACTCGCAAGCGGACCGGCCCGCGCGATCTCGGCATCCAAGGTGCCCATCAACAAGTACATCAAGATGGTCTCGAATCTGGTGCTGCCGCTATCGCTCGGCCTCGAGGGAGCAACTATGGGGACCGAAGACGCCCGCGAGGCGGCACAGGCCTTCAGAGAGAAGCGCGAGCCGAAGTTCACTGGAAGTTAACGAACCGACCTTCCTTCCCTGGCAGCGTACCTATTGAGGGGTCATTGCGAGCGTAGCGAAGCAATCTCGGGGACTGGTGTATATGTTTGAGATTGCCGCAGTCGCTACGCTCCCTCGCAATGACGGATCGTTACTGCCCAGCCATATCGTAGCTGCGCAGCACCTTGCCCGGCAGCGCACCGGTACACTTCTGGCCCTCGAAGGTGATCTGTCCATTCACGATCGTGTAGCGATAGCCGTCGGCCTTCTGCACCCGCCGCCAGTCGTTGTTGGGCAGATCGTAGATGGTCTCCATCGGCAACACTCGCAGCTTCTCCAGATCATAGACCACGATGTCTGCCGGCATCCCAGCGCGCAGCCAGCCGCGGTCATGGATGCCAATGGCCCAACCCAACATGGTCGACAGCCGCCAATGTGCCTCTTCCAAGGTCATGAGCTGTTTGTCACGGATCCAATGGGCCAGAAAGTGGGTCGGATAACGGCCCAGGGTCAGGAATTTGGTATGCGCTCCGCCATCTGAGGCACCAATCAGGGTCAGCGGGTGTTTGAGGATCTGACCCACGGCGTCCTCATCACTGTTGAGAGAGTCTTGCATGGCAAACTCGGTCTTCAGGTCTTCTTCGACCGCCAGGTCTAGCAGGACATCGACCGGATGCTTGTCCTGCTCCTGAGCGATCTGAGCGATAGTCTTACCTCTGAGCGGCTCGTTCTTTTCCAGGTGTACGTCTTCGATGACCGTCGCGTCCCAGTCGATCATGCCCACCTGGCCCTGTTCGCCGTCACTGTCCTTGGACGATACGAGCACCATCCGGCGCTTTTCCATATCCTTGCGCAGAGCAGGACGCCGAGCCGGATCGGCCAGTTTGGCCTTGCGCTCTTCGCGCGTGCCCACGGTGGCTTCATTCCAGGCTGGCAACTGGTCAAACAGTCCCATGGTTTCCAGGGTGAAATCGCGTTCGATTGGTACGCAAATATCAACTGGCAGGACAATGGCCTCGCGATACGCCTTCTCACTCCACTCCAGCTGCTTACGCCAGCCATCGGGGTTATTGGCATCAGACACGATTGCGTTCCAGTTCACCGGCCGGCCACTGGTCTTGGCCAACTCCAGCAAGAAATCTAAGCCCAGCCCTTGTAAGGCTTTGCCCATCGTCCACTCGATTGAGCCCCGGTTGAACTCCCGCATCACGGCCGCCATCTCTAAGAACTCTTCTCGCGGCGCCACCTGGGTCGGTAGATAGCCGCCATCATAGTCCCGGTTGGACATACTAAACGTGCCCGAGAAGCCAAAGCCACCCGCCTGCAAGGCTTCCTTCAACACATGTTTTATCTGCGTGACCTGGTCTGCGGTAGCCGTATAATTGGGATCGCGGGCTTCCTCATTGCCCATCACCCAGGCACGCAGCGGCGAGTAAGGCACCAGCGAGGCGGCATTCACTCCCATCTTGTTGCGTTCCAGGCTGTCCAGAAACTCGGGAAAGGTCTCCCAGTCCCAGCGCATCGACGCCTGCATAATCGACAGCGGAATGGTCTCTGTGCGCTCCATGCGCAGCATAGCCCGCTCCTGGTCCTCGGGCCGCACCGGAGCGAAGCCAAAGCCGCAGTTGCCAATCGCCACGCTCGTCACCCCGTGCCAGCCAGACAGCGTGGCATACGGGTCCCAGCCAGTCAGCGCCGCGTCATAGTGGGTATGAATGTCCATAAACCCAGGCGCCACAATGCAGCCAGTGGCGTCGATGACGCGGGTGGTGTCTCCTTTGATATTGCCCATTGCGACGATCTTGCCATCCCGGATCGCGATATCCCCACGGTATGCAGGCGTGCGCAAACCATCCACGACCGTGCCGTTTTTGATCAACACATCATACTCTGCCATGACAGGCCCTCCTTTTATTTTGCGGGCAAATGAGAATTGATACTGACTGTCCCCATATCCTTACTAGGAGATCAGCGGGCTGTCGTCAACGATTCGTTCTGGCGTATTTCTCTTGCGACACAGGAGCCAAAGGGAGTAAAGGGAAAGCAAGGAGGAACAGTTATGCTTGACCGTCTATTTCACGTCAACATTTGTGTACGAGATATGGAGCGCTCGATTCGCTTCTATCAACAGATCGGTTTTAACAAAGTCAACGACTTTACAGCCGAGGATCCACGCATTGGTGATGGTCTCGGGGTCAAAGCGAACAAGATCCGGGGCGTCTTCATGCGTATCGGCGATGATCCTAACGCTCCGGTGCTCGACCTGGTTCAATTCCTCGATCCACCTACCCAGGGCCAGCCGTATTCAAGCCTGAACAACGTCGGGATCTGCCGGATCGCATTCGCTGTAAAAGACATAGAAAAGACCTACGCAGACTTGCAAAAGATGGACGTTGAGTTTGTGGCCCCCCTGACGACCATCGATGGGCTGGTGGATGGAAAAACCAGCTTTGTATGCTTCAAAGATCCGGATGGCACAATTCTCGAATTGATCAGCGGGGTATAGGGGAGGCTGGTAAGGATAAGGATGTAGGAGGGACAAAGGGAATAGGCAGAGAGAATAAAAAAAGGAGG
>JAPUIX010000050.1 GCA_027296625.1 Gammaproteobacteria bacterium
GTTTTTGTTCCTTGGACCTACCGGTGTCGGTAAGACGGAACTGTCCAAGGCCCTCGCTACCTTCCTATTTGACACTGAGGAGGCGATGATACGTATCGACATGTCCGAATTCATGGAGAAGCATGCGGTCGCAAAGCTGATCGGCGCACCACCTGGTTATGTAGGTTATGAAGAGGGCGGCTATCTAACCGAAGCGGTGCGGCGCAAGCCCTATTCTGTGATCCTTCTGGATGAGATCGAAAAAGCCCACCCGGAAGTCTTCAATATCCTCCTGCAGGTCTTAGACGATGGGCGCCTCACCGACGCACACGGTCGTACTGTCGACTTTCGCAATACCGTTATCGTAATGACTTCAAACCTCGGATCCGAACGAATTCAAGCGCTCGCGGGTGAAGCAGACTATCAAGAGATGAAAAAGGCCGTGATGGAGGTCGTTGCCCAACACTTCCGACCGGAATTCATCAACCGCGTGGATGAAATCATCGTCTTTCATGCGCTCAAGAGGGAACAGATTCGCGCCATCGCAGAGTTGCAGGTTGATCGTCTTCGCGCTCGCCTTAAGGATCAAAATATTGATCTGGATGTATCCACGGAGGCGCTGGATAATTTGGGCAGCACGGGCTTTGATCCGGTTTATGGTGCACGGCCACTTAAACGCGCCGTCCAAAATCATCTTGAGACGCCAATCGCAGAGTCGATCCTGGCGGGCCGGTTCGGGCCAGGGGACGTCATTGCCGTTGATGTCAAAGACGGCGCGCTAGTATTCAACAAGATAACGAGTAGCGCAGCCTGACAGGCGCCAGGCACCGCCCGGACGCCACATTGTTTGAGCGAAACCGCGTATTCTGTCACAAATTGGTCCCAAGACCCTTCTAAAGCCCCGCTTGGCACGCCCCAAATGGTTGGCTATTGCTGGCATATAAACTAATATTCATTGGTTATGCCGTCCCATTCTTAGGGTATTAGTAGTCTATGGCCGTCTCAACAAACAAAGTCCATCTCGGCGGTCTTGCGCGAAAACTGGTCGTCGACGGTTTTCTGAGCGAGGCAGACGCCCAGCAGGCCCATCGAGCGGCCTTGAAGGAAAGGCAACCGTTCGTCACCTACCTCGTAGAGAACAAGCTGGCAAAGGCCAGCGGCATTGCCCATGCCGCCGCGCAGGAATTCGGCGCACCGCTGCTTGACATCGATGCCATGGAGATTGACCCGGCGACGACCAAACTCGTCGCATCAGAGCTAATAAACAAGCACCATGCATTGCCGCTTTTCAAACGGGGCAAGCGGCTTTATGTGGCGGTCTCCGATCCGACCAATTTGCAGGCCTTAGATGAGATAAAGTTCCACGCCGGGCTTAACACCGAAGCCATTCTCGTCGAAGAAGACAAGCTCTCAAAGGCGATTGACCGATCTGCTGATTCCGGACTTGCCGATATGGAGGAGTCAGAATTTGAAGATCTCGATTCCCTAGAGATCGGCGAGGACAAGGCAGATCAAAAGGACGACGCGGACGTTGACGATGCACCGGTCGTTCGATTCGTTAACAAAGTGTTGCTAGACGCGATCAAACGCGGTGCCTCGGATATTCACTTTGAGCCGTACGAAAAATTCTACCGCGTCCGCTTCCGTCTCGACGGGGTCTTGAGTGAGTTTGCAAAACCACCATTAACCCTTTCCAGAAAAATTGCTGCACGAATTAAGGTCATGTCGCGGCTCGATGTTTCGGAACGCCGGATACCTCAGGATGGACGCATTAAGCTCAAGATCAGCCCCACCAAAGCTATCGACTTTCGCGTTAGTACCTGCCCTACGCTGCAAGGCGAAAAAACGGTGATGCGTATCCTCGATTCCTCGAGCGTACAGATCGGGATCGATTCACTTGGCTACGAGGACTTCCAGAAACAGCTCTTTTTGGAAAGTCTTCATAAGCCTCAGGGCATGTTTCTTGTAACCGGACCCACCGGCAGCGGAAAAACGGTATCGATGTACACCGGCCTTAATATACTGAACAAGGAGGCGGTGAACATCTCGACAGTCGAGGACCCGGTCGAAATCAACTTGCCGGGGGTTAATCAAGTGCAGGTCAATGAAAAGACTGGATTGACCTTTGCAGTCTCACTCAGGGCGTTCCTGCGGCAGGATCCGGACATTATCCTCGTAGGTGAGATCCGTGACCTTGAAACCGGGTCGATCGCGATCAAGGCAGCTCAGACAGGCCATATGGTGATGGCAACGTTGCACACCAACAGCGCCCCGGAAACCCTGTCACGCATGATCGATATGGGGGTCCAACCCTTCGCGATTGCCACGGTCATCAATATTATCATCGCCCAGCGACTGACCCGGCGCCTATGCAAGCACTGCAAAAAACCCGTTGACCTGCCCAAGGAGGCCCTGCTTGATGCGGGTTTCACAACGGGCGACATCGATGGCGGCCTGAAAATCTACGGCCCAGTCGGCTGCAGTGAGTGCAATGAAGGATATAGGGGCCGTACCGGCGTCTATCAAGTCATGCCGGTATCCGACACGATGAAACGCATGATCATGGACAGCGCCAATGCGGTGACGCTGGCCGACCAGGCCCGCAAAGAAGGTATTCCAGACATCAGACAGTCCGCGCTTGTGAAGGTCAAGGGAGGGATCACAAGTCTGGAAGAAATCGACCGAGTTACGCAGGAGTAAGCCATGGCACGACCAGCAGTCAAGAGGGATATGTTTGTCTGGGAAGGCGCGGACAAGCAGGGTCGGCGCGTTCGAGGAGAGATGTTCGGCACCAGCGATGCGCTCGTCAAGGCCCTTTTACGACGCCAGGGCATCAATCCACTCAAGGTCAAGAAAAAGCCGAAGCCGCTGTTTGGCGGTACGAAAAAGATCACTTCGAAAGACATTACCCTATTCAGCCGCCAACTATCTACGATGATGGCGTCCGGGGTGCCCATGGTCCAATCATTTGAGATCTTGGGTCGCGGTCACGAAAATCGCTCAATGCAAGAGCTGATCCTCACCATCAAGGCCGACGTGGAAGCCGGGGGTACCCTTGCCGAAGCGCTGGCTAAGCATCCGCTGTATTTCGACTCACTTTATGTCAGTCTGATCGCTGCAGGCGAGCACGCGGGTATCCTTGAACCGATATTGCAAAAGATTGCCACCTATAAGGAAAAAACGGAGACACTCAAGGGCAAAATCAAGAAGGCGCTCTTTTATCCGACGGCGATTATTGTGGTGGCGTTTGTCATCACCGCGATCCTGCTTATTTTCGTCATTCCCCAGTTCGAAGCCCTGTTTTCCGGATTTGGGGCGGATCTCCCTGCACTCACCCGCATGGTGATCAACCTGTCCGAATTCTTCCAGGCCTATTGGTGGGCCATCGGGGGAGGGATCATCGCCGCCATCTGGGGTGCCATTGCAGCAAAGAAACGGTTCAAACGCTTTGCGCACTTCCTCGACCGGGTCTCCCTTAAGATCCCCATCATCGGCAGTATTCTCCAGAAGGCCGCTATCGCTCGATTCTGCCGCACGCTGGCGACTATGTTCGCCGCGGGGACCCCATTAGTCGAGGCGATGGTCTCGGTGGCTGGCGCCACTGGAAACATTCTCTACTACAACGCCACGATGAAAATACGCGACGAGATCGCGACTGGCACACAACTGCAGGCCGCGATGCGAGGTTCTAACCTGTTCCCCAACATGGTCGTTCAGATGGTCGCCATCGGCGAGGAGGCTGGTTCCCTCGATGCCATGCTAGGCAAAGTTGCCGATTTCTACGAAGAAGAAGTCGACAACGCAGTTGATGCGCTTACCAGCCTGCTGGAACCCCTCATCATGGCTGTGCTCGGTATCCTTATTGGTGGCCTCGTGGTCGCCATGTACCTGCCCATTTTCAAGCTGGGGGCGGTCGTCTGATCGATTCGATTTGCTGCGGTAAGCGGGCATATGATGCCTGCAGTTGGCCAGTAGCCGCAGTCTGCAACCTAGTTACCCCCCTTCGTGATGCCGGTCATCACCTATCTTGAAGCCAATCCCATTGCCTTCGCGGTAGGCATGGGTATGGTGGGGCTTATTGTGGGCAGCTTCTTGAACGTTGTGATCCACCGTCTACCAAAAATGATGGAGCGGGAATGGCGGTCACAATGTGTGGAGCTTCTGGCTATTGACGAGCCTGCTTCTGAGGAGCAACCGTACAACCTCATGCGCCCAGCCTCACACTGTCCTGCGTGTGGGCATGCCATTACGGCACTTGAGAATGTCCCACTTATCAGCTACCTGGTTCAGGGCGGTCGATGTACTGCGTGTCAGGCGCACATCGCAATTCGCTACCCGCTAGTCGAGTTGTTAAGCGGTGTATTGGCAGCCTATGCCGCCTGGCACTTTGGCATCGGCTGGCAGGCGGCAGGGGCAGCCTTGCTTACCTGGGCGCTTGTCGCACTCAGCTTTATCGACATCGACCATCACCTGCTGCCGGATACAATCACCTTGCCATTCTTGTGGCTGGGCTTGGCGTTTAATCTATTCGGTACATTCACCGACACACAATCCAGCCTCATCGGCGCAATGGTAGGCTACTCGGTGCTTTGGCTAATTTATATCCTATTCAAACTTGTCACAGGTAAAGAAGGAATGGGATATGGCGACTTCAAGCTGCTCGCCATGCTGGGTGCATGGATGGGCTGGCAAATGCTACCACTCATTATCCTGCTGTCCGCCCTGGTAGGCGCTGTCGTAGGCCTCACACTCATAGCGCTGACGGGCAGCGATAAAAGCAAGCCCATCCCATTCGGTCCCTATCTTGCCTGCGCCGGCTGGATCGCGCTCGTCTGGGGTCACAACATCACACAGGCCTATTTATTATGGGCAACCCCGAGTTAACTAGCACTTGGCTTGTGGGTCTGACCGGTGGTATCGGTAGCGGCAAGACGACCGTGTGCGAGTTTTTCTCGCGCCTTGGTGTCCCAGTAATTGACACCGACGCCATTGCCCGGAACCTCGTTGCCCCCGGCGAACCCGCGTTGCAGGCGATCATTGAGGAATTTGGTCCACACATTGTCGATACAAAAGGGGCCCTTCGAAGGGATCAACTTCGCTCAGCAATCTTCAAAAACCCCAAGATGCGGCTACAGCTCGAGTCTATTCTTCATCCTCAAATCTACGACGAAATGGACAACCAAGTGCAGCACCTCCATGCGCCGTACTGCGTTGCATGCATTCCGCTTCTGTTGGAAACCAATGCTATCAACCGCGTGGATCGCGTCTTAGTGGTGGATGCGCCCGAGGCATCTCAGATCGAACGGGTAAAGGCGCGGGATGACAGCGACGATGAAGACGTTCGATTGATCTTGCAGGCCCAAGTAAGCCGTGAAGAACGGCTGGCAGCCGCGGACGATGTTATCGTAAATGACGCTGATCTGGATCGATTGCGGGAACAGGTCGACAAACTTCACCACGCATATATAGATCTCGTCGAGCGCGGGTTTGCCAGCTCTCCCCAAGTAATAGACAATTAAGACCTTCAAACATCAAGTTCCGCGAGTGACGTGCAGAGCAAGATTGCTTACGAACAGCCGCTGAATGAAAGGATTAGGTTCTTCCTTCGGCTCGAGCATCTGTTCAGAATCGTTGCACACAGATTAAAAGGGCCCAGCGAGTGGGACAGCCGTGCAGCCCTTGCGGGGCTCATTGACATCGCCGATCTGCTTTCTCGGGCCGACGTAAAAACGGAGCTCATTAAAGAGCTAGAACGGAATGCTGCAACCTTAACGCGGCTCAAGCAAAATCCGGGGGTAGACGATGACCGACTCCAGGCTGTACTTGCCAACGTAAATGATCTTCTACAAACCCTACGACATAACAGCTGTCTTCCCGCACAACGGCTGAGCCAGAACGAACTAACCATCGCAATCAAGCAACGCAGCGCGATCCCTGGTGGTACATGTAACTTTGATATTCCTGCCTATTATCACTGGCTACATAAACCAGTAGAGGAACGTGTGGCGGATCTAAATGAATGGCTTACCGATTTGACCGTCGTGCATCAAGGCATCGATCTTGCGCTGCAAATGATCCGAAGCAGCGCTACCCCAACCCAGGAAACCGCCGTCAATGGATTTTACCAAGCACCGATCGAACCGAATGTGACTTGTCAGATGATCCGAATCATTCTGCCATCGGCTGCTGAATGCTTCCCAGAAGTTAGCGGCGGGAAACATCGATTCTCAGTACGCTTCCTCGAGCAGCCGACTACCGACTCTCGGCCCGTTCAGACCGATGAGGATATCGAATTTGAATTGCACTGTTGCATCCTATGATTCCGCGATCAAAATGCCCCGTGTGTGACAGACCGATAATCCGATCTCCGGAAAATAGGTGGCGCCCCTTTTGTAGTGAACGTTGTCAACTCATCGATCTCGGCGCTTGGTTTGATGGCCGCCATCGCATCATCGGCCAAGCATCAAGCGGTCATGACGGAGAGCCCTGGGAAAGGGACACAGAGGCAGACAGCAACCTATCCGACGATGATTGATCGTCCCATTATGCGTTTGTATCAGAGAGACATTCACAAATTCGGCGGCTGGGATCAGGCGCGTCCCAGATCGCACTGACCATTCCCAATCCTTGTGCGCCCGCTCTCCAGGCTGTCTCAATGTGGGCAGGCTGCATGCCACCCAGTGCATACACCGCCATACCTGTACGATCGGCGAGCTTTCGAAATCCCTCCCAGCCCAATGGCCGAGCATTAGGATGGCTTGACGTCTCATAAACAGGGGAAACAGTGATAAAGTCAACGCCGATACGCCCCGCGTGCTCAATCTCCTTAAGATGATGGCACGAGGCGGCCACCCAGTGGTCCCTCCCAAGCGGCCGCTCATTGAGCTGTAAAAGTCTGGCGCTTGAGAGATGCACACCGTCAGCGCCGCACACGACGGCATCAGTCGGAGACGCATTTAACAACAGCACCGCGCCGTGAGCTTTACAGACACGTCGAACCTCGCGCGCCAACGTTCGATATCGCTTTGCCAAAAGACGCTTACTGCGCAGTTGAAATAGTCGCACGCCGGCGCAGAGACACACGTCGATCCTGCCGAGGAAATCATCCCAATCCGCACCCGGCTCAGGGCTGATAAGATAAAGTGATGGTAATTTCACAGCCGTGATGATTGGAAGATTGGCAAGAGGGAATGTACGTTTACAAAGTTCATTACGTGCAACCCACTCGACGCGTTGACCCTCGCGCCCGATGACTTCACCATGCCATGCATCGACACACCATACATCCAAGGTAACGGATTGCTCAGGGTACTCATGACGAATCTTGATAAGTGGCCTTGCCTGGTCGACGATAACGCCTACCTCCTCAGCCAATTCGCGGTGCAAAGCGCTCCGGACGTCTTCGTCGGATCGGACTTTGCCACCTGGAAATTCCCACAGTCCTCCTTGGTGGACGTCGGACGGACGCAACGCAAGCAATACCCTCTTTGCCGCATTCGAGACAACTCCAACAGCCACATGTACCGCTTCGTAGGACACGATCAATGATGCGAGGTATATCCTTTATGTCCCTTCTCGATATTGCTGCGTGCGGTCACATATACCTATTTATCAGGTACGGTACTCTGCATTAATGCGAACATAATTGTAGGACAGATCGCAGGTCCACACCGTCGAGGATGCGCGACCCCGACCAAGTTCCACACGTACTTTAAGCTCGTCGCGACTTAACACCGCCCGGCCTTTGGCCTCCGTGTACTCAGCCGCCCGTTCACCATCTCTCACAACACAAACATCATCAAGGAAGATTGATACACAACTGACGTCCAAACCCGCGAGACCAGCTCTTCCAAGTGCAGCAAGGATGCGTCCCCAATTCGGATCGGATGCGAAGAAGGCCGTTTTAACGAGAGGGGAGTTGGCAATAGTGTATGCCACCTGGCGGCACTCCTGGTCGGTCTTACCATCCTGAATTTCAATGGTCACAAATTTCGTTGCTCCTTCTCCGTCACGGACGATGGCTTGGGCCAGGTGTGTGCATACCTCAGTCACCGCATCCCGAAATGCCACGTACGCTTCACTATCCACCGCGTCAATCGGGTGTAGGTCAGTCTGTCCTGTGGCCACGAGGACGCAAGCATCGTTTGTGGACGTATCGCCGTCCACGCTGATCCGATTGAAAGAACGGTCAACCGCATCATGCAAACATTGTTGCAAGAGAATGCCTTGCACGCTCGCATCGGTCGCAACAAAAGCCAACATGGTCGCCATATTGGGGTGGATCATGCCTGCCCCTTTTGCGATACCGGTTACCGTGAGTGTGTGATCTTGAATCTGAATTTTCTCAGATACGCCTTTGGGGACTGTATCGGTCGTCATGATCGCACGTGCAGCATCAGCCCATCCATTTTCTGATAATGCGGCGACAGCTGTGGGGATCGCGTCACTAATCCAAGCAACTGGCAGGGGCTCACCGATAACCCCTGTGGAAAAAGGCAGCACGTTCGTAACGGAACACCCGGTATGCTCTGCCAACACCTTGCAAGTGGCAAGTGCATCTTCCAGACCCCGTGCACCGTTTCCCGCGTTTGCGTTCCCCGAATTGATCAGGCAGAAACGCGGTGGTCCCTGATTTAGGTGAGCACGTGCAATTTTCACAGGCGCGGCACTAAAGGCATTACGGGTAAATACAGCCGCACACTGTCCCCCGGGTTCAATGGCCATTACCATGATCGCATTGCGGCTATCTTTTCTTGCATGTTGCGGGGCGCTACCCAAGCGGATCCCCGCAATGGGGTGCAAGCATGGAAGATTACTCAGACCAACTACCATTGGCACTCCGCCCCGAAGACAGAACAAGGGACTCAAGTACGCCTACGGCCTCCCTGCAGCCACGTACATTCATGCTAACTTACCGTGACAGTATTTGTACTTCTTTCCCGAACCACAAGGGCAGGGTTCATTACGGCCGATCTTGCGCTCGCCACGTACGAATGGCGTTCGTTGCGGCGCAGGCTCCTCCGCTCCTGGATTCTCCGATACCGCACTCGCTGGTGTTGCGTGGGTATAATGTACCGGTGCAGTCCGCCTGCGCTGGCGTTCAACCGCTTCGATATCCTCCTCAGCTCGCACTTGAACCCTGGAAAGTATACCAATGACGTCATGCTTGATGCGGTCCAGCATCTGCACAAACATCTCGAAGGCCTCGCGCTTGAACTCTTGTTTCGGATTCTTTTGCGCATACCCACGCAAGTGAATCCCTTGGCGCAAATGATCCATCGCCATGAGATGGTCTTTCCAGTGCGTATCCAGTACTTGCAGCATGATCTGCTTTTCGAATCGCCGCATAACTTCTGCTGTAACCAAGGCTTCCTTCTCTTTATACGCGCCCTCGATCGCTTCCAGAATCCGCTCGCGCAGCGTCTCTTCATGTAGGGCTTCGTCCTCGTCCAACCACTTCTGGATCTCGAGACGCTGGCCAAATTCCCTTTCTATGGCTTCTGTCACACCAGCCACATCCCACATCTCATCAAGGCTCTCAGGCGGCACATAGTCATCAATCACACCGTTTACTACATCGCTTCGAATAGCGGTAATATTGTCCGATATGTCCTCGACATCCAGGAGTTCATTACGCTGCTCATAGATAACCTTGCGTTGATCGTTCGCGACATCATCAAATTCCAATAGTTGTTTGCGGATGTCAAAATTTCTTGCCTCTACCTTACGTTGGGCATTTTCGATCGCTTTGGTTACCCAAGGATGTTCTATGGCCTCCCCCTCTTGCATCCCTAGCTTTTGCATCAGCGCTGATACCCGCTCTGAGGCGAATATCCGCATCAGGTTATCCTCTAGTGACAGGTAAAAGCGATTTGAACCTGGATCACCCTGCCGGCCGGACCGACCGCGCAACTGATTGTCAACGCGTCTCGATTCATGGCGCTCCGTACCAACAATGTGCAAGCCACCGCTCTCGACGACCTGCTGATGGCGTTTTTTCCATTCGTTCTTAATGCGGCTAATCATGACCTCATCCGGGGTCTCAAGTACCTTGATCTCTGCATCTGGATTGCCGCCGAGCACGATATCCGTTCCCCGCCCAGCCATATTCGTCGCGATGGTTACGCTACCGACCCTGCCCGCCTGAGCGATGATTTCCGCTTCCTTCTCATGGTATTTAGCGTTCAGCACCTGGTGCGGAAATTTTTCTTTGTCCAGGAGTCCTGACAGGTATTCCGACACCTCAATGGACGTCGTACCGACCAATACGGGCTGGCCTCGTTGTCTACAGTCTTTTATATCATCAACGATCGCCTTGAACTTTTCCTTGACCGTGAGATAGACCACATCGCCCAGATTCTCGCGAATCATGGGCATATCGGTCGGAATCACCACGACCTCCAAACCATAAATCTGCTGAAATTCGAAGGCCTCCGTGTCCGCCGTTCCCGTCATCCCGGCAAGCTTCTTATAAAGCCGGAAGTAATTCTGGAAGGTAATCGAGGCAAGCGTTTGATTCTCGCTCTGTATGGGGACACCCTCTTTGGCCTCAATAGCTTGGTGCAAACCTTCGGACCAGCGTCGTCCCGGCATGGTTCTACCGGTGAATTCGTCGACGATAACAATCTCATTGTCTTTGACAATGTAATCCACATCGCGCTGGAAGAGTGCATGGGCACGGAGCGCTGCATTGAGGTGATGCATCAAATTGATGTTAGCCGCGTCATAGAGATTCTCAACTTCGTTGAGGATCGCCGCCTCCGTTAACAGATGCTCGACGTGTTGATGGCCCGCCTCGGTCAGATAGACCTGTCGCGCCTTCTCATCCACCGTGTAGTCACCCGGCCCCTCCTCCTCCGCCTGACGCTGGAGTTTTGGGATCAGAGCGTTAATCCGTACATACATTTCCGAGGTATCATCCGTGGGCCCAGAGATAATCAAAGGCGTTCTCGCCTCATCGATCAAAATCGAATCGACTTCGTCAACTATCGCGTAATGCAGCCCTGATTGAACCCGCGCCGCATTATCGAAGGCCATGTTGTCCCGCAGGTAATCGAAACCAAATTCATTGTTAGTACCGTATGTGATATCTGCTGCATACGCTGCACGTCTCTCATCCTGCGCCAGCCCGGGAACCACGACGCCAACACGCATACCAAGAAACTCATAGATCTTGCCCATCCATTCAGCGTCTCGTCTGGCAAGGTAATCATTCACCGTCACGATGTGTACGCCCCTTCCAGACAATGCATTGAGATAGGCAGATAGCGTGGCAACAAGGGTCTTGCCTTCTCCTGTTCGCATCTCAGCGATATTGCCTTCATGCAGCACCATGCCCCCGATCAACTGCACGTCAAAGTGCCGCATATCTAAAGCGCGCTTCCCGACTTCTCGAACGACAGCGAACGCCTCAGGCAACAGGTCCTCCAGCGCTTCGCCACCGTCTAAACGTTCACGAAACTCCGCTGTCTTTGCCAACAGTGCTTCATCGCTCAAAGCGGAAATCTTCGGCTCGAGCGAATTGATACGCACAACGGTTTTCTGCATGCGCCTCAGCACGCGTTCGTTGCGACTGCCGAAAACCTTACTAATTAAACGAGCAACCATATGACAATGCCATGGGGAACCATGGCCTATTTGAAAGGAACTAAGATTTTAGACAAAAAAAACGAAGGAGGGTTAATCAGTTTACAGAAAAAATATACTGCTTAGGATTGACGGCCTTGCCATTGTGCAGCACTTCGAAATGCACATGGGGGCCCGTGGAACGGCCACTACTCCCCATCACCGCAATCACCTGGCCCTTCTCAACTTTCTCCCCAATACCGACAAGATTCTTCTGGTTATGCGCATACCGCGTCACATAACCATTCCCATGGTTGACCTCTACCATGTCCCCATAACTGTAGCGCCGACCAGACCACGTCACGACCCCGGCCGCCACCGCCATCACCCGTGAACCCCCGCGCCCAGCAAAGTCTACGCCATGATGAAACTCCCGCTTGCCCGTCAACGGATCCGTGCGCCGCCCAAAATACGACGATACCCAGCCACCCCGCACAGGCCGCCCCGCAGGCAATGTCTCCGCCTCCAGCTTCCGATTCAACAACAACGACTCCAAAGCCGCTAGCTTCTCCCCGCGATCCGCTAGCCGACTCGATAACCGCTCCAGCGACTCCAGAAAATCCGGCACCTCCATCCCCTTTAATGAACCAACGTCCACCGGACCCCCAATCCCTGGCACCGTATCAAAATCAAACTCCTCCTCCGATAACTTCGCCATCGACGCAAGCCGCGCACCCAACGCATCTAATCGCATCATCTGCGCCTGTAACTCGCTCAGCTTCAACGACAACGCGTTTAAATGCACCTGCGCTCCTCGCCTCGCATCCGCAATCTCCTCGTGCTGGCGATGAACCTCCCGCTGCCACGCTAAACCCGCTTCATCCGATTGCCACAACAGCCGCTCAACCCTCTCCTCCAAGCCATAATGCATCCCACCAAAAAATACCCCGCTCCCCAACACCACCACCAACAACAATACCCACAACACCGTGCCAAGCCCGATCCGAATCCGTGATGACCGAAGTTGCGATTTTGATACGACAATGACTTCCATCTATAATTATCCTGACACGATGGCCAATGACCCCCTAAATTAAAGACAAATAATTGAAATAAATCCTAACGGGCTGAATCGTGGACGGCACGCTGCGCAGTGACACGAATAGCGGCATCACAGGCGCTCGTAGGAACTTGGGATGTATCATCAACCTCCTCCCTCTACCATCTTTTATATAATGCTAATGAGTGCACTTATGGCGATCGGCGTCCCGATAGAGCTAGAATTGGTAAGAGAGATTGAAGTGCAGAGTCGTCCCGTCGCCACCGTTGACCTTTGCATCACGTAGCTCATATCCGGAATGCAGTGATAGGTTAAACTCCTCTGTTGTCTGCCAACGGGCACCAATACCTGAATTCAGCATGAATTCACTGGTATTCCACGCTGGCAGAACATGCAGCACCTCAGTGACGCTGCCACCAACAAACCCGAACAGGCGGATACTATTTGACGACGCTGGCGCTAATACTTCGAGCGAGAAGCGCGTCGTCGGATTATCCATTGTTGCCCAGTCTTTGAAGCCCCCAAGGTAACCCGCGTACATCAGTCGCTGATCCGTTTTGTCAGCCAGGAGGGCGTCGGCCTTCCGTTCAAAATAGTCCACGTGCAGATACCGGCTATCCGATGGCAATAAATCCAAGACTTCATTATCCACAGCCTCAGAGTCACCTTCTAGACGTGCGCCCTCCTCCAGAGTGACATCAAACGCCATCCGCAGGTGTACGTCTGTCCGACTTGCCCCGCTTTCAGTGGCACCCAAACTCATTCTGGTTTCATTAAGCCACAGAAACGGTAGTTGCCCGTGGGTGGAAAGTGCCTCGCCAGCTGCGGTTGCCGCCCAATCGTTAGCGGCGTACGTGGCGTGCGCCCCCATCAGTGAGACCAGAAAAACACCAAAACACCTTTGCCATTGTACTTTGTTCATGGCCCTCTCCTCCAAGCCAGTCGACCTGCCATTGGACAAACCGGGGTTCGACAATCAAATAATAGGCAGCCCCCAAACACCGGATGTGACGGACTTCACAGTTGCCACAAAAAATCTGTGAACCAGGTCACATCTTCTCTGAGGTAGACTTGCTTCGCTGGGCGTACCTGGATGAGGCGCCTGTGCAGGAGGCCTGGCAGGAGAATGGCCGGCCCTCCAGCAATCATTTGGTGTCGAAGGCATGGGACGTGCTCGGCGGCATAGATCACGGCTCTTGATTGGGCGCCTCGAGGCACACCAAGCGTTGATTCGCTGCAGCGCGCTAAGCTACACTGCTCAGTGATGCGCCAGAAAAGACGAGATCGCGGAAAACCCGGTCTTATCGGTGCAAAAGAGGGGAAGACGCGCGAAAAAAACCAACGCGGATCACACATTGGCTTTTAATCGCCACGTTGAAAAGATCAGCGTTTTACCACAGCGTGGATAACACGATCATATTCGAAATAGACAACGAAGTTTGAATACAACCAGCGGGTAATCGGCGGATCACCGATGGTACCGAGTCGCTGCTCCGGGGCACCATACTTTTGTTCAACCTGGACCATAGTCGTTCCGCCGGCGGGGCGCGGCACGTCCGCAGTGTCCCTTATTGATTCGAGCAACAGGACATCCGCGTAGCTAAAAAATGCGGCCATAAATAAGCCCAGGGCCAAGACAATACCGCGTAGATAAAACATCACTATGCTCCCCTGTGAACTTATCCTCAAATATAGCACCTTTAACCGGTGTTTCGGCACTGGATTTCTCATTTCCAAGAACCAGTACGATCGCCATCTTCCGGGCGCCGCATTGTAACCCTTGCGTTTCACGCGTCGGCGTTTCATCCTAACCTCGTACAGGCAGTATTTATCGGTAATTTAGCGTGACTGCAGTGAAGGATACTATGCGGCGCATTATTGTAATGAACGCAAAGGGAGGTTGTGGCAAAACCACTGTCGCCACAAATCTTGCAAGCTTCTATGCTGCACAGAGATTTGGCACGGCATTATTTGACTATGACCCACAGGGGGCAAGCATGCGGTGGCTACACCAGCGCCCGGACAATCAGGCAAGTATCTATGGCGTAGCCGCCTATCAAACCCCCGGGAACAACGTCACGCGCAGTTGGCAGCTGAGAGTGCCACCAGCGATCCAGCGCGTCGTTATTGATTCACCTGCGGGCCTCAAGCGCCAAGACCTTGCGGAACAAGTCAAGGGGCTAGATATCATTATTGTACCTGTGCTGCCTTCGTCCATTGATATACATGCGACAGCTGACTTCATTCACGATCTGCTTTTAGTAGGCAAGGTCTGGGCCCAAAAGACCCGCATTGCCATCGTTGCAAATAGATTGAAAAAAAATACCCGGGCGTTTGATGCGTTGGAACGTTTTCTACAAAGCTTGAGGATCCCAGTCATCGCTCAACTGCGCGATACCCAGAACTATGTACGAGCCGTAGACCAAGGGATTGGTGTTCATGAAATGCAATCCCGGAACTGCCACCAGGATAGGGCCCCGTGGGCGGAGATGCACAAGTGGCTTGAGGAGGATCCGAAATTCTAATCGACGTAGGGGAAGCAACAAAGAATCGGCAATTGTGCCCGGAGCGTTCGCTAATTCTGGTTTCCGTTCAGTAATTTGACAAGTTCCTTTGCGGGCACATACCCCGGCAGTTCCTGGCCAGTCTCTAGCACGATCGCCGGCGTGCCCCTGACTCCCATCAGCTGGCCCAGCTTGTATTGTTCCTTTACCGGTGCCTCGCAACTCTTCGTCTCAATGGCTCTGCCAGCCTTGGCATCGGTCAATGCCTTGTTACGATCATCAGCGCACCATACCGAGACCATCTTTTTATATGTAGACGATCCAATTCCTGCACGAGGAAACGCGAGGTAGCG
The DNA here is from genome assembly GCA_027296625.1 of Gammaproteobacteria bacterium. NCBI lineage: Bacteria > Pseudomonadati > Pseudomonadota > Gammaproteobacteria > Gammaproteobacteria bacterium. The sequence goes on from JAPUIX010000050.1 coordinate 15,462, forward strand.
AACAGCGATCCCGTTTGCGTTCAATACGCTCATCTCCCGATGCAGCTTTCTGCAATAGGTGCAGTCGACATCGGTAAAAACATAAACAGTATGCTTAGTATCCTTTGGGGCAAATTCGATCATATCGTCCAAGGCCATTGAGTTGAGGACATCAATACGGCCTTGGGCACGCTTCTCTTCGCTAAGATTCCTACGTTGTTTCAGGTCTAGGAGGTCTCCGCGCATGACGTAGCGGCCATCTGCCGTCATATACACGACATCGGGGCCGAGCATGATCTCATAAAGACCATTGACCGGAGATGGACTGACGCTTGTCACCTCTACATCCGGCAGTAGGACCTTCAAGGCATTGCGAAGCTTTTCCTCGTCACTATCATCGGCAAAGGCAAAACTGAAATGGCCGTACACGACTGCTATTCCGATGACTGACATCAACGCCGTCCGCATTAGAATATCCTCTTTAAATCAGAAATAATGACTAAAAACGCGATCGAAGACCGATTTGTTCAAGTTACTCAATACAGACTCACATTACGCTATCAGACAACCAATACAGAAGACGTGTTCCGCTGAGTTTGTAAAGATCACGTCGCCACCGGTTCGAGTTTGCCACAGCATCATCCTCTTGGATGATGCTGTGCGTGCAACGTCTTCAACCGCTCGCGCGCAACGTGAGTATAGACCTGCGTTGTCGATATGTCGCTGTGCCCCAATAATAGCTGCACAATCCGAAGATCCGCTCCGTGATTCAGCAGGTGGGTCGCAAAAGCATGGCGAAGGGTATGCGGTGATAGGGGCTTCTTAATCCCGGCCTTCAGCGCATAGCGCTTTACAATGTACCAAAATCCTTGGCGTGTCATGGATTCTCCCCGTTGGGTCGGGAAAACGGCATCGCATGGCCTTCCCCTTATAATGGTCGCGCGAGCATCGCACAGGTAGCGCTCGAGCCAGTAGGACGCCTCCTCCCCTATCGGTACAAGCCTGTCTTTATTGCCTTTGCCTGTGACTCGAACAACGCCTTGTTGGCGATTGATCTGACCCAGCGTGAGTTTAACCAGCTCTGATACCCGTAAGCCGGTCGCATATAAGACCTCCAACATCGTGCGATCCCTAACTCCCAAAGCAGCAGCAACATCTGGCGCGTCTAGCAACCTCTCTACTTCCACCTCCGTCAGCGACTTGGGCAATGAACGACCCAGGCGCGGCGGTGTAATTCGCGCACTCGGGTCGTAGCGCATCATGCCCTCACGCACCAAATACCGATACAATCTGCGCAGGCTTGATAAGCGACGTGCCGTGCTGCGCGCGGAGGACGGTGAGTAGCTGCCCAGATAACCCATCAAATCAGAGGGTTGGGCGTCCACAAACCTGCCACCGCGAGCGGCTAACCACTGATACAATGCAAGGAGATCAGCGCGGTATGCAGCAAGTGTGTTATCACTCAAGCCCCGTTCCATCCACAGCGCATCCAGAAAGCGCTCGAGAATCGCGAAATCGTCGAGTGTCTCGAAATCGGTTTTATTAGACGGAGCGTTCATGCGTGAGCAGCCAGCGCTTCAGCCGAACGTGCCGACACGTACCCATGTAGCCTCCGACACGATTGGCTCCTGTGACCCGATGGCAGGGTATCACGAGGGGGATGGGGTTGGCGCGGCATGCGCCACCGACTGCCCGCGCAGACGTGCCAAGTTGTCGGGCTAAATGACCGTACGTGACCACTTCGCCCGGTAATAGCATAGAGAGCGCCTGCCAGACGCGCCTTTGGAAAGGTGTTCCCGAAGGATCGAGCTGCAATTCAAACCGAGAGCGGGGGTCAGAGAAATAGCGGTCTAACTGTTTGCGCACCCGTTGCGCCGGGCGTGATCGGTACAATGGGACCGAATCATTTGCGCCGATCAACACGATATGGGTCAGAGCCGCGCCGCGCAGTGTAATTCCGAGGCGTCCGATGGGCGAATCATAAGCAGCATCGATATGAGGCCTATTGCCTAGACGAGCATACCGCCGCAAGTCCATACCTAATCTTATTGCACTTCCTCTGGCATTGGGTTCACAAAATAAGCATCGACTGCGTTAGCCCATTGCGAGGCGGGACTAATGCATTCCGTTCCGATGGGCCGCTCACTCCGCGTTCTGGGAGAACTAGATCTTTTCTCTGATGCGCGCCGCTTTACCGCGACGCCCTCGCATGTAGTACAGCTTAGCCCGGCGCACGTCGCCGCGGCGTTTAACCTTAATCTGCTTTATGCTTGGACTGTACGTCTGGAAAACGCGCTCAACGCCTTCACCATACGATATTTTGCGCACCGTAAACGATGAATTTAGACCACGATTGCGCTTGGCAATGACCACGCCTTCGAATGCCTGTAGTCGCTCGCGCTGCCCCTCCTTCACCCTAACTTGCACTACCACCGTGTCACCGGGCGCAAAATTCGGGACCTTGGCGGTCATTTGTTCACGCTCGATCTGCTCAATGATATTGCTCATGGCACTGCTCCAAAACGCTTGACGGCCTAATCACCCGCTTTCTTTTGGTACTCTTGGATAAACTCATCCAGTAACGCCTGCTGGTCCTCATCAAGACCCAATACCTCAATAAGATCGGGTCGCTTGATCCACGTCCTTCCCAAGGCTTGCTTTCGCCGCCAGCGATCGACAGCCTCATGATCTCCGCTCAATAACACATTGGGGACCCGGAGCCCCCCGATTTCTTCCGGCCGCGTGTAGTGCGGATACTCCAATAATCCGTTGAAAAAAGAATCGTCGCAAGCGGAGTGCTTATCGCCCAACACGCCCGGAATAGTGCGCGTGAGGGCATCTATCATCACCATGGCGGGGAGTTCCCCACCTGTCAACACATAATCCCCAATCGACCATTCCTCATCGACCTCCGTCTGAATGACACGTTCATCGAGGCCTTCATACCGACCCGCGACGATGACCAATTGTCTGTGATTAGCGAGCGCTGACACCCCCGCCTGTTCGAGTCTTCGACCCTGTGGGGTGAGATAGATGACATGAGATTCCCCACCCAGACTGTTAACGGCACTGCGAATTGCATCTCGAACCGGCTGCACTTTCATAACCATGCCGGGACCTCCACCGTAGGGCCGGTCATCCACCGAACGATGGGCATCTTTGGCAAAGTCACGCGGATTCCAGATTCTGAGCTCAACGAGACCCCGTTCAATAGCCCGCCCCGTGATGCTAAACTGGGTCAGCGCATCGAACATGCCTGGGAACAGCGTTACCACGCCAAGACGGAGCATGCCTAAAACTCGGGATCCCAATCCACTTCAATGCGGCCCAGAGCCGAGTCCACATCCAGTACGTAGCGATCTCTGACCCAAGGGATAAGGTATTCCCGCTCCCCTTGTACCACCAGGACATCATGGGTCCCGGTTTCCAGTAGCTCGGCCACCACACCCAATGTCGCCCCATCCCGTGTCACGACTTCTGATCCAATAAGGTCGGTCCAGTAATACTCCTCTTCCTGGAGTAAGGGCAATTGACTGCGGCAGACAGCGATCTGAGCCCCCAAGAGACATGTGGCCTGGTCTCTGTCATCACAACCCGCCAGTCGAACAACGATCCCTTTGCCATGGGATCGGCCCTCGACGAGCGCCCGTTCACACCATCCGGGGTCGCCACCCACCTGCCACGGCGAGAACGCCAGAATATTTGCCTTTGGCCGCGTGTACGAAAACACCCTGACCCATCCCTGTACTCCATAGAGGCCACTGATGTGTCCAAGGATGACCTGCTCGCGCCTGCCCTTGCCATCGGCAATCTGGCGCGCTGTAACGTCTGCGTCGGATCGGCCCATTCAGCCTCTGTGTGCAAGGGATCAGGTTCACTCGCGTCCCTGACCTATCCGCTAAATGAGTTGAGTAAGTGTTTGTAACTAACTGATATTGTGGTATTTCAGAATTGGCTCTCGACGAGCTAGATTAAGCAGCGGCTTTTGCCGCATACGCCTTGATAAGATCGGCAACCCGCCTCGATGCCTTGGCTCCTTTGGAGAGCCAAAAATCCACGCGCGGCAGGTCAATCTGCAACTCCGCTTCCCCCCCGGTCGCGATGGGGTTATAGAAGCCAATCCGTTCGATTGCGCGCCCGCCCTGTCTAACGCGGCTATCGGTTACCACAATGTGATAGAAAGGCCTTTTTTTTGCACCACTGCGGGCCAGTCGAATGGCTACCATGACGCCCCCATCGGGTCCAACACGTTCGAGAACCAAAAATTCGGGATTTGAGTGCCAAGCCCCGCAACCTCAAGTCGCGCGTATTGTACGGAATGTCTCGGAAAAAGGAAGTCATAGGCGCCCAAGCCCATTGCGTAGGCCCCATAAAGCTTGGCCACTCCCCCGGGGGATCCAATGCAACGCATACGCGAGTCCTCAATTCGGCAGTTCTTCAAGCCCAGGCGTTCCGTCAATCTCTACCCATTGCAAATCCCCTTCGGATCATCTTGACGCACTGCTTGACGGCACCGGGCAAGCAGTGCCTCAATAGCGCCCAAACAGGTGCTTGCAACGATAATCCCATGATTGCCGCGTGGGCGCCCGAAATAACGTCACATAAACGGTCCTGTGGCCAACAGGCACCGCCTTTCCTCATCCTCGGGATCGGCGCCCCAGCGCGCTTTCCTGTAGCCGCTTGGTTCGACTCCTTAGAGCCCATGGCAGGTGAACGTGCATAAGAGAAGATATTCAGAAAAGAATCAGGCTGGTCTCGGACACGAGCGGCCGATGGCAATGGCAAAGCAGGCGCTGAGAGAAAAGCTGCGAGCCATGCGCGCGCGCCTCCCTGTAGAAAAAAGATACGAATATTCAAGGAGGATAGAAAGACATCTTTATAATTTAGATGAAGTAAGACACGCCACCGCTTTCTTTATATATGTCTCCCACGCAAGCGAGGTGGAGACCCATTCCATCATCCGGTGGGCGCTCATGGACAAGATCGTGGCCGTGCCGAAGATTTGTGCCTCGAAAACCATGGAAGCCCATCGCCTCACAGGCTGGGAGGCGCTTCGGCCCGCCACGCTTGGGATCCTCACACCCGTCGATAGCGTCCTCTATTCGGGCCCCATTGACGTCGCCATTACGCCAGGCCTGGGCTTCACCCTGTCTGGCAACAGACTCGGCTTCGGCCGAGGATACTACGACCATTGGTTTGCTACGCATCCGGTCAAGCTGAAAGTCGGGTTGGCCTTTGAAGCCCAGATCGTGGATCAGATGCCGACTGACGCCACCGACATCCGGGTCGACGTGATCCTCACAGAAGAAAGGACGATCCGGGTCCGCGAAGCGTTGTGACGCTCGGCCAGAAAGAACACCTCGCTAGCCCTTCAGATTAATCGGCATCCCGCGGGCGAGGAGTCGGCTTCTCATACCGGGCGTGGCGCGGTATGGTGGCACCCGACGAAAAACTAGTCAGGAATGCCGTGCCACGGGCGAGAGTTCAGCCAAATGCCAAAACCATTGCAGAAAGACAAGACCCATGTCGTTCTTCTTCTCGGCACACAAAAGGGCCTGTTTCGCCTGCATGCCGATAGAGCCCGTAGGCACTGGCACTTTGACGGACCACACATCCCGGGCTACAAGATCCTGCACGCCTGGTTAGATCCGCGGGCACACCCTATCGGCTACGCGGCAGCAAGCCACCCAATCTGGGGCTCGCATATCTATCAAAGCCGCGATGCCGGTCGAACCTGGCAATCCCTAAGCGTGGTTCCCTGCCATCGGCCGGGGGAACACCCCTCAAGCGTCAATGCGATCTGGTACCTGGCACCGGGTCATCCCGAAGCACCAGCGTGCTTGTATGCAGGGATTGACCCGCCGGGGTTATTCGTAAGCCAAGATCAGGGCCAAAGTTGGTCGCCCATTGAGGGGCTCAACCACCACCCCACACGCGGGACCTGGGAGCCTGCGCGCGGGGGATTTGCCGTGCATTCCATCCATGTCGACCCAAGCAATGGAAAGCGACTCTACGCCGCCGTCTCAGCCGGTGGCGCCTTCCGCTCGGATGACGGTGGAGAATCCTGGAAGGCTATCAATCGGGGGGTCCGCGCTGAGAACCTGCCGGCGCTCAATCCCGAAACCGGTCATAACATCCACCGGCTCATCATGCATCCGGCCAGATCGTCGCGCCTTTACCGCCAGTGTTACAACGGCACCTATCTGAGCGATGATCGAGGCGAGACCTGGGTCGAGATCACCGAAGGCCTGCCAAGCGATTTCGGCTATGCCATTGTCAGCGATCCCAATGACCCCGATTCACTCTACGTCGTCCCAGAAGAAAGCGCTCACATGCGCACAACGGTCGATAGAAAACTCCGCGTCTATCGCAGCGGTGATGCCGGTAAGAAATGGGAAGCACTCACTCAAGGCCTTCCCCAAGACAATGTCTATGTAACCGTGTTACGAGAGGCCATGGCCACCGACGGGCTCGAACCCTGCGGCGTGTATTTCGGCACCTCCGGTGGGCATCTCTTCGCCAGCGCCGATGCGGGGGATCACTGGGAGCTTACAGCGAATTTCCTTCCCCGAATTCTTTCCATATCAGCCGCCGTGCTCCAAGAGGAATAGCGGGGGGATGACCACAGACCTCCTAGACGCGCTTATGGCTCACCGGGGACTCGTCTGTTTGGTCGGCGCCGGTGGCAAGAAAACCACCCTTTACCGCTTAGCCGGGGAACATCCCGGCCGAGTCGGTATCACCGCCACGGTCCATACAGCGCTTTTTCCCAAAAGTCTGGGCGCCGAAGAGATCATTGATGAACCCCCTCGGCTCTCGGACACCGTGGTAGCGGCAGCAGCAAGGCGACGACGAATCGCCTTTGCACGGCCATCTGAGAAAAAGGGGCGTCTTGCCGGGCTCGATCCCGCACAGGTTGTCGAAATCCATACGGCTGCGGCATTCGATGTAACTTTGGTCAAGGCAGACGGCGCACGTGGGCGATGGATCAAGGCGCCTCAGCACGATGAACCAAATGTACCCCAGGACACAACGACCATCATTCCCATCGTTTCGGCTAAGGCCATCGGAGAGCCACTGACAGAGCGCGTTGCCCACCGGATCGAGCACATTTCGGCGGTCACTGGTGCCCTTCCGGGCAATCTCATCACAACAGAACACGTCGCGCGGCTCTTGACTGACAAAAACGGCGCCCTGAAGCATGTTGGCAACGCCTTCGTGGTGCCACTCATCAATATGGTGGACGATGCCAAATGCGAGGCCCTCGCCAATGAGGCTGCCGAGCAGGCACTCGCCCTATCTGATCGATTTGATCGCGTTGTGCTGGCCGCAATGACAAGTGCCGACCCCCTGGTTCGCGTCGTATACCGATGAGGTTCAGGAGGTTCCAGCTTCACTATATTGGGCATCCGGGCCCTAGTTGGCGCGACGTGCCCAAATGCTCGCAAGCAATGCGCCCGAAAGATTATGCCAAATGCTAAAGATTGCTCCAGGTAATGCAGCGACAGGCGAAAAATATTTGACCGCAAGCACGACAGCTAAACCAGAGTTTTGCATACCGACTTCAATCGCAAGCGTCCTGGAGATAATGGAATCACAACCCAGCGCCTTTGCCAACCAATAACCACCCGCGAGCCCAATCAGATTGTGCAATACCACAGCAGTCACTACAGGGCCTGCGAGCGATCTGAGTTGTGCTTCATTCAACGCTACGATGATCCCGATAATGATGACAATGGCCAGCACAGAGATTAGTGGGAACACTCTCTTCACAGCCTCTAATCGTGCACCGAAGTAAGTATTAATAACGACCCCCAACGTCACTGGCACAATGATGATCTTCAAGATACTCAGCAGCATTTCCCAAACAGGCACAGGCACTGTCTTTCCAACATAAAACCATGTCAAAAAAGGCATCATGAACACGGCCAAAACAGTTGTCACCGAAGTCAATGTAATCGAGAGTGCAACGTTACCTTTGGCAAGATAACAGATCACATTCGATGCGGTACCACCAGGAGATGACCCAACCAGGATCAATCCAACTGCGATAGGCAGAGAGAGATCGAGCGCAGTACTGAGTAACCATGCAATAAGCGGCATGAGCACAAACTGTAGTGTGACACCCAGCATAACGATCCAAGGCCGTTGTAACACCATAGCAAAGTGTTTTGCCGTCAGTGTCATGCCCATGCCGAACATCACAAGCCCGAGCAACGAGACGATGGCTGGCTGAAATTTGACAAATTCTGCCGAAAAGACAGCCGCAAGAACGGCAATCATCAACGCCCATAGGGGGAACAGTCTAGTTACCCAACCCATTAAATGAACGGCACAAAAACTACATAATTATTAGTGATTTATATTAATAATATATTATAGATTCGAGTTATGAATTGGGCGTGTTTAATCCGAATTCAGGATCGCCCGGATGTCTTCGTCCGGATAATTCGGATAGGCGACTTTAAATCGTTTAAGGCTCACCTCCGCTTCCCTAAGTTGCTCCGTCGCCCTAAGTTGTTTGATCTCCTTAAGCCAATCTTCCGGTGACAGTATTGCTTTCTCTACCGATTCGTCCATCTCCACGGTACTGGTCACAATATCTTCTGTACCAACATCTACCTCTACGTCACGCTGG
>JAPUIX010000051.1 GCA_027296625.1 Gammaproteobacteria bacterium
ACCACGGCGTTGAAGATGTAATCCTCCTGGCCGGGGTCCTTGTGCTCGTTGCAGACGTGGTTCAGGTCATTGATCAACGCCGACGTCGACGGATACGGCACCGTGATGAAGAGGCTCTTTTTGGCGGCGCCGTCTGTCGAAGACGCGGCCATGGCCGTCGCCGGGTTGAGCGTGGCGCCGAGTAGCGTGAACGCTGCGATCAGCGCCATCAGGAGTTTGAATCGACCCAACATCGTGCTGGTCCCCTTTCGTTGGGTACGGGATGGGACACGTTCAGTGTTCACTGGGACTTCCCTTCGGGGCGTGGGTCGAGGCTTGGTGCTTGCGATGTGTTGGACAATGAATTTGCTCTAAAGTCCACACAATTGGATCCAACACTATAGACAAACAGTACCAGCAAACCGATGCCGACTGTGGCACCGAGGGACAAATATAGTCGGTATCGATGGGACATGCTGTTGCAGTCTGGACGTTGGACGAATGCGGGGGCAACGATAAAACGATGAGCGGGTTGATCAATTAGATTAACGGCTTCATCGACAAGACACATATTATTTTGACATAAAAAGGATAATGCCGCGGGCGCAGGGCTAGGATTGTTCCCGACAATCCTTTGCATTTCCTCCATCCGTGGAGGTCAGATGTTCAAGCTTCAATAAGGCGTATTTGATACAAGACGTGATGCTCGACAACTGCTCCCGCGTTGTTCTAACTTCCAGCGTCCCTGCCGGTCGCCTCTTTCGGGTCAGTTAACGTGCCGTCAAGATCAAAAAAGACATGCATGTGGGCGAGGCGTGCGGTTTAGGGAGGTGATTAATCCATATATTGCAAGTTGACTCTTTACTATTTGGGCTCAATGCACGGTAGGCTTTGCTTCATCAGAATCTGGCTGCTCATTGCTCACAGCATGCTTCACGAGAAGATCTTTCAGTTCATTCTCCCTTTCTGATCTCAACATTCTGAATAGGGGCCAATTTTGAACTTGTTCAATATCCAACTTGCCTGACTCGATTATTGTTGGCATGAGTTGTAACGCCTGTTCGTAGTCTTCCTGCAACACATATTTTGCTAACAAATAAATAGGTTCTTTCGCCGATAAATCTGCGCTGTCCACTTCTGCCCGTACCGATTCATACATCCCCTGCCACTTTTTAGATTGCCAAAAATTTACTTGTGCTATCAATCTTACTGATTCAGAGAGTGCCTTGTCGCGAACCGTAAAATAACTCAAAGACTCTGCAATCTTCCATCTCTCACGCTCTAAATGATTGAAAGCTATATCATTTAGTAGAGACCCACGCGCATCGTTATCATGCTCATACTTCTTCCATAGCTCCGCCGCAATAAGTATGAAACAACGCTCGAATCTTGAAATCTTGTCCTCTAGATATTCTGGAGACACGCCTAGTTGCATCCCAATTCCAGGCACCTCTCCCAAGGATTTCGGGTAATTCTTAACATAGGAAGAGTTAACAACACCGCCATTGTGAACCAGGAGGTTTCTTCTCTGACAGGCTTCAACCAACTCTTCCTTATGATCACTAATGTAACTCGCAGAAAGATTCATCTTTTGCTTAACAAAGCCCAACCAATCATTGAAACTTCCCCGCAATACACTTTCTACTCTCCCATCAACAATGTATTTTCTTGCATCTTCGATGGAACCAATGGCATTGAGATCTTCTAGACTAAGCAGCTTGTCCTTTAGACCAACCGCATCTGGATTCCTGTCGTAGTACGTGTGCATGAGCTCTGCAAAAAAACGTTCTACTGCGCTAATTAGACTAATAAGGGAGCTGTGATAAAGATTTTCTTTTCTAGTCGTGACTTTCTTGAAGATTGACATGGCATCATGAAATCTTTTTTGGCTTCCCTTACCGATCGTAAGTTTCACCTTTTTGTGTTCGTCCTCGCCAGATTCTTCTATGTCTACTTCGATCTTATCTCCAAACAAGGTCTTAAGTTTCTCTTTCTTGGTTTCATCCAGCTCAAACAAGTCGGGCTCTAGCTCACTAAAAGCTAACATCAAAGGCGTAAACCCTATTGGATCTTCAGATAGGTCATCCTCCCATTTCTGCTTGAGGAATCCGGAAACCATATCGACGAAATCGCGTAACCCTTCGAGATTGTCGTTAAACTGACGGATAGGCTTTTCTAACATTTTCAATTCTAAACGTAGTTATGACTCTTGGTATCGGAATAACTAAGTGCCTTAATCGCAGTATATCGTCGTTGATGGGTGGTGTTAGGAGCGACGGGTGATCCAGTGGAAAACAGCGTTCACTCTGGCACGAATCCTTTCAGCCAGAGTGTGTTTACGTCGAGGTAACCGAACTAGTCTATAGTTTCCTCCGCAACGCAACCACTCCGTCAGACATACGCGAGTCACCCGTGACAGCTCACCAATCATTTCATCAAATGATGGGTCCTCGAACGGGTTATTAATGAGTAGCGGGAGAAGCTCGTTAGCCGCGAGTTCACCGCGATGCACGTGCTTGCTGCGGACTCGCTGTGGTGGTACAGCAAGCCTCCGGAGCCGTTCACCCTCCTCTGGATTCATCAGGCTCGCGACAACATCATAGACATTTGCGCGATCATAGCGCTTGCCGCTTGACTTTAGCGCTTCGCAGGCAACGACAAGAAAGACGGCATAGGCTGTGCGCTGGTCGGGCCACATTGAACGTGCAATGAGATACGCGTTGCCCGCGCGCAAGAAGTGGTCACGCTTGGAGGCAGGCAACTCCGTGAACATACGCCAGAGATCTTCGATATCCGCCGGCACCCATTGCTCGTACATATCCCACTGTAGTCCAGTCGGCCCTAGACCTGGTCGACTTACTTCACGTCTTTCTACTGGTGGTGTACTACCGACCGAGGGAAGCTCGCGGGTCTTGGAAATCTCCGCGTACCCAACCTGACCAATCTTACAATCTGTAATGCGACCCTGTTCATCTAGCTGGCATACCCATTCCCGTTCAGACTTGCTGATTATGACGTTTAGGTCAAGCACGACGCTCAGAAAAATACGGACCTCGTGAAGGCGGGTCTCAAAGTTCGCGGTGACTCCCTGATTCCCGATGCCTTCAACTATCGCGTCCACCACAATCGCTTGCGAGCCGAGGAGGGCATCCGTCGGATGTTTTGATGGCGGGCCGATGCGGAGCTGACTCTCAAGCCACAGTTCACCGCGCCAAGGGAGTCCATAGTAGCTCAAGAGCCCCCACCGATGACCGCGAATGGTCTTGCCTGCACGCTGTCGTGCACTTGTTGCATCGATGAAGTCCTGAGCCGTCTCCAAAGAAAGCTCCGGCGTGCCACTTGGGCGAGCTTTAACCCGAAGCTCGGCGTCACGCGATCTCTCCCAGACGATGTCTAATGACGGAGGTAACGGACCACCTACTGTGTGTACAGATAGCGTCCCACTGTTCTCGGCACTCTCTAACTGAGACAGGCCACTCGAACTCCAACCCCGTTCTTCTTTCTCGGCGTTAAGATGTGCCATCCAAGTCTTTGCATCTTTGGCAGGAACAACAAGCTCGATTGGCCACTCACCGGCTTCGAAGCGAAGATCGGCGACTCGCCGCATACCGCCCGCACCATCGGCAACACAAATCTGGGCACCCGGCTTCCGCTTTGGCATGGTAGGCAGAACCTCGTGAGATTAATGCATTATAGAATGTAATGATAATTGAACGTCCCTATAGGAAGTTAATTGTAGAATTTTTGTCGCCCCTACGGTCGAGCCGAGGCCGTTCATTTGCTCCTGCATTCACGGCATTCGTGCATCCCTGCACATCAGACAAGGGCAGCCGAAGGCCACTCCTACGCATCCATGCGTCCGCGGCACTCGCGCCTCCTGCGCATCGCGCTGCCCCTAGGTTCTGGTAGTTTTTCCCGCCTTACGCCGAGCCGAATGCCGACCGAGACGAAGGCCGGCCTGAAGGGGCGCAGGGTCAGGGGGAAATGGTTTTGGGTACAATCAGTACCCCGCGTATGGGCGACCGACAGGGATGTCGGAAGGTAGGGCAACGCAGGGAGCAGTTGCCGAGCCGGCACCCCGCTAATACACCGTCCGCGTAGCGGACACTACTTCGCAATTGCGGCGGGGGCGGTTACGTCCCGCCGCAAAGGAAACTCATAACTCCCCCCCGGCT
>JAPUIX010000052.1 GCA_027296625.1 Gammaproteobacteria bacterium
TTATTTATGAATCTCAAGAAAAGTGTGAAGAAGGTAGATGCGATTAACCACATAACGAGAACCTTAAAAGGCCCGCTGCTATTGTGATCTCTGCAACCGCCGAAACTCCCAAGGCGGATTAGGATTATTCTCTCGCCACAAGACAAAAAAATCCCCGCACAAGGCGGGGTGAATGTGTAAAACAGCCCTCGTTATTAAGTTCTTCTTATGTGTTCTTCCGACGTCGCCCCATCCATCCCAAACCTAACGAGACCGATACCTAAGAGCATGAGGGTAGAGGGTTCGGGGACGCCAACAACGGGCGGCTCTCCGCCGTTGCCACCATTTTCCCCAATCAGATCCGCGGTTCCCGTCAAGTTTGCGACTAGTAGACCCGCAGGCCTAAAACGGGGTGCTGATGTTTGGGAGCTTATATGTCATGGTGTGTTAATAGCGTGGCACACCCATGCCATGTTGACGCCTAGCCGGTCAGCAATTTGCTGAGGCGTTAACTTTTTCTTGTGCAAGCGCTTCACCTCAATGTGCTGTTGCTTGTCGCCATTGGGTCTGTCCTTTTTATACTGCCGCTTCATCTTTGGGAGCGGCAAACTCGGCCGGGATGACCTCTTCCTCTTCTTGTCGCTCATGGGCAATGTGATCAAAAACTTCCTCTTTACTGTCAGCGTTGGTGATTGTCTCTAGCCCAAACAGTTGATGGTCAAAGTCACCGCGTGTCGTTTGTGCAGCCGCATCGCTGCCGCCTTAATCATATCAGGGCTGTAGGCACCTTCGGGATCATTCTTCATATTGACGATACGCTGGGCTTCTGCCTCAAGATACTGGGCCTTCAACGTCTCGCCAGAAAGCAGATATTGATACCGTCGTGACTTTGGTCACAGGAAGCCCACCATGCCCTTTTACCTCACCCCCGAACAAGACGACTTCAACTGCGCATTCTCGTTGCGTTCTTTGCGGGGCCGTACTGTGATGCATGGGCCTTACGACGGGTGATGGATTGCGGACGACTTAGTTTGCACTCAAGCCTGCCCCAATCTTACGAACCGCTAACGATAATCCCTCACCACCCGCCAGTTTGTTGTCCTTTCGCTTTATGAGGGGTCTTGCCCTCCATTCTTTGTAGTTTCCGTCAAGCCGTGGGGCCACTCGTCGATCGACGGCTGCCCGCAACGGAGTGCTCGAGGCCCTGGCGTCCTCTGAAGTCGGGGCTTTAGGCAACAAACGGTGACAGAAAAGCAAGGGGGTGAGCGATGAACGAAGATAATGCACCAAGTTTTAGACAAGCCCCAAGGAACACCGGGGCAGCCTGCGTTTGGGTCTTATTGGTAGCGTGCTTGAGCGCACCCGCGTGGGCAGGCGGCCAGTCCGCGGCTGGTTTCGTGTTGTACGAAGGACTGAAAGAACAATTCACCCTCGAATTACCTCAGGGGTGGCATGTTTTTAATCAGAGCGGGTCTCCGGAGTACGGCGTGGTCGTCTTCTCAGCCTTGAGCATGAGAATTGAGGCGGAGGGGATGGATGAGGCGGCGCTAGGCGCGAAAGTGCGCAAGCGAATGGCGCAGGTGGATTCGGGCGAATTGCCATCCTTCTTTGTAGACCGTTATCCGATCAAGCGGGGGATGTCATGCGACGGCTTAAGTAAAAAGGCCAGGAAAAAGATGCTGCGTGTGCTCACGCGCGCCACCGCGTTCGGCGGGGGCAGCAAGCTCCTGAATCGCCCGGAGGCAGAGCCGATCTCCCTTGGCGGTTGTCAGGGCCTAAAGGTGTTGGTGCGCGCCCAAACGGCAGAGGGCCGGGAATTCGTGATGTTGATCTACACAGTCTCGCATGGCCAGACAACGTATGACTTTGCTCTGCGCAACCGCAAGGAATACTTCGAGAAGAATCGGCCTGTGTTTGAGAAGGCCCTTTCTACACTGAAAATCACCAAGTTACGTTTCCCGAAAGCGCAGGTCGATTCCTTACTCGCAGCACTCGCACCCCCTACCCTACCGAAGACCTTCGACCGGATTGTCCATACGAAAAAACCTCGTGGCGGTGCGGGCTCATTCGGCACATTCAAGAGATCCGGCACCCTCACCATAGACGAGAACACCGTTGAATATGTGAATAAGAAGCATAAGGTCGCGATACCGTTTACAGCTCTGCGTTCAGCCTCGCTCGAGCAGTTGGGATCTCTGCCCGCGCATGTCTGGCTTGTCATCGATTACGAGGATAACGGGGAAGCCAAGAGCATTGGCTTTCAACCCCACGCGATCAAGGGTAATCGAGGCGATCTATCCAAAATGCACTCCACCGTAAAGTACATTCTTAGAGAGAAAGGGCCAATAGAGCGCGTCCGATTTGATTTCGATGGACGAAAGTGGAGTGAGGGGTATAGCGATCAGATCGTGAAGGAGTTCGTCCTGCCAGGTGAAACGGTCGAAAACTGGACCGAGCTTGTGACCATCCAGACATTTCCGGGGATGCAAACACGAATGACCGCCAAGAAACTAATGCTCCGATTTAAGAAAAAGATAACACGAAAAGACTGTCCAGATGTCATGTGGAATGTTATTACTGAATCAGAAGAAGAGGTCGTGTACGAATGGCGAACGATCGATTGCCCTGGTTGGGACAATCAGTATGAAGTATCAAAGGTAATTAGAGGCAAGACCGGTATACATCGTTCAGCTTATACGAACAGGGAGCTGCCCATCTCAGAAGATCAGCGTAATCGCTGGATTGATTTAATAGGTAGTGTGAAGCTTGAAATGGAGCAGCGATGATCAACGATATTGAAGGTTGGCAAACCGGCAGCTTCTCGAACAACGGGTGGCCCCTGAAGCTTGGCGACACCGAAGAGACAAGTGCTAACGGTTCCGTAAGGGGGTTCGACTCCCGAACGGGAACATTGCCGCCCACGTTGTGAATCATTTACACCGTTCCCTGACATCGGAGGTGAGCGGCAGCCTGTCTAAAGGAGTTTTGAGCCGAGGTGACTCAGTCCTTGTAGGGGGAAAGGGTCCGCGCTGTGCGGGCCTTTTTCTTTCCAGTGGGGATTGCTACCGTGATGACTCGGCCACTA
>JAPUIX010000053.1 GCA_027296625.1 Gammaproteobacteria bacterium
AAAAGCTGAAAGCTATCGAATACCAAGTAAAAAGCCTCCCAAAGACCAGGTGGAGAGACCATTCTGAATTCGTGAACCGTAATCCGTGAGTGGTGAACCATACATCCGTAAGCCGTGAGACGTTATGCGTGAGTCGGGAGAATGCAAAAGATCAGTGATTAGCGATTGGTAAGGACCGATGATTGAGTTTCTGCAGGACCTTTGGGGGTTTATGCGCGTGCGTAAGAAATTTTGGCTCGCACCAATTATCATAGTGATGGTGTTGCTTGGGGCACTGATCGTTTTGACCCAAGGATCGGCGGTGGCGCCATTTATATATACGCTATTCTAGCTACGTGAGTTGTTAGTGGTAAGCCGTGAGCCGTAAACCGTAATCGGTGATCAGTAATCCGCGCCCCTCCCGAGCCCTCCCTACGAAGTGGGGAGGGCGAATTGATGAACTTCATTAGCTAAGAGTCCGTGAATCGTGAGTTCTTTAAAAGCTCGCTGGGCGTGCAGATTTTCTACTGAGATTACTGACCCATTTTATTTAGGGCACTCAAACTCCCAGTTTTCAAGCGCCGCCTCGACACTGCGTTAGGACCTGTCAGGCATGGACGATAGCGTATACTAATTATCGGCAAAACAAATAGACGGAGAGGCGTTGAGCAAACCCCCTAATTCGTCGTACCAGCAACGCACTGGTAGCTCATCGATAGAGATTAACGGTACGGCTAACGAGCTGAAACAGACGAAACCGGTGAAGCTCGTGCTTGAAGATGGCACTGAGCTATCCGGTGGAGGGTTTGGCGCAACACGGGCCGTTGGCGGTGAAGTCGTTTTCAACACCGCCATGACCGGTTACATTGAGACGCTCACCGATCCATCCTACCGGGGACAGATTCTACTTCTCACTTATCCCCTAATCGGAAACTACGGTGTTCCCCTGCCTAGGCTAGCTGGCAGCATCGACCAACCATATGAATCAAATCAGATTCAGGTCCAAGGTCTGGTGGTGCAGCACTATGTTGATGACCACAGCCATCATTCTGGTGTCCGTTCATTGCATGATTGGCTTCTGAGCGAGGGGGTTCCTGCCGCCAGTGGTATCGACACGCGTACACTCACAAGGCGACTGCGAGAATACGGAACAATGAAAGGCTGGCTTTTACCGGCTGGCGAAGAAACGGAAGAAGCCCAACAGGATGCGGACATCGTGGATATGCGAGCTGAAGTCTTCCGAGTCGTCACGCCCAATGAGCCAATTCGCTATGAAGGGGGAGATCAAACCGTTCTGCTCATCGATGTCGGTGCGAAGGACAATATCGTGCGGTCGCTTCTTTCACGGGGCGTGAGCGTTCTGAGATTGCCTTGGCATATGCGGCTTTCAGAGTTTGTGGATCAAGCCGACGGTATCGTGATTGGGAATGGGCCAGGCGACCCTAAGGATTTGGGCGCGTTGGTGGAACAGGTACGGGGCTTGTTGGACAGCTTCGAGCGGCCGATCTTCGGTATTTGCTTAGGCAACCAGATCCTAGCCCGTGCCGCGGGCGGCGATACCTACAAACTTCCCTATGGACATCGAGGTGTTAACCAACCGGTGCAAGACCTGTTGACCCGTCGATGCTACATCACCAGCCAAAATCACGGATATGCGGTCAAGGACGAGTCGTTGCCAGTAGATTGGGAGCCGTGGTTTGTGAACATCAATGACGGGACCAATGAGGGTATTCGTTCGCGCATCCGTCCGTTCTTCAGCGTCCAGTTTCACCCCGAAGCTCATCCCGGGCCTCGGGATACCGGCTTCCTGTTTGACGATTTCTTACGGCTCGTGGGCGTGACAGCGCGAGGCTGATTAATGTACGGCACCTACATCGCAAAAAAGCCTGGCCGTGTGTTAGTGCTCGGGTCAGGCGCCTTGCAGATCGGGCAGGCGGGAGAATTCGATTACTCGGGGTCACAGGCAATAAAGGCCTTGAAAGAGGAGGGGATTAAAACGGTCTTAGTTAATCCGAATATCGCGACCATCCAAACCAGCCAAGAACTTGCCGATCGAATCTATCTTGTCGCAGTTACCCCAGAGTTCGTAGAGCGAGTAATCAAAAAGGAAGAGATCAATGCGATTCTTTTGTCCTTCGGCGGCCAAACCGCGCTAAATTGTGGTCTGGCGCTGCACGACAGGGGGGTCTTCAACAAATACGGCGTCCAAGTCCTAGGGACGCCGATAGAAACGATTCGTGCTACCGAGGATCGCCATCTGTTTGTCGAACGGCTAGCTGAAATTGGCGTCACGACGGCGCGAAGCAGGGCCTGCCATTCCATACCGGAAGCATGTGGAGCGGCCAATGAGATCGGTTTTCCGATCATGTTGCGTGGTGCATTTGCGTTGGGTGGCAAGGGCAGTGGCCTCGTCGAGAACAAGAGTGATCTCGAGGGCGCCCTAGAACGCGCCTTCAGCGGGCCCATTCAGCAGGTCCTGGTTGAGGAATATCTGCGCGGTTGGAAAGAGATCGAGTATGAAGTCGTTCGTGATGGACGTGACAATTGCATCACCGTTTGCAACATGGAAAACCTCGATCCCATGGGTATCCATACCGGTGAGTCCATCGTTGTTGCGCCCTCGCAAACGTTGAACGACGACGAGTATCAGCGCCTTCGTTCAATCGCGATACAAACAGTCCGACATCTTGGGATCGTGGGCGAATGCAATATTCAATACGCGCTCGATCCCAGTAGTGGGGAATACAGGGTTATTGAGGTAAACGCTCGACTTTCTCGTTCGAGCGCGCTCGCGAGCAAGGCAACCGGCTATCCGCTCGCCTACGTTGCCGCCAAACTCGCCGTTGGTTATTCACTGGCCGAGATACCGAACGGCATTACCCGGCGAACCACCGCCTTCTTCGAGCCGGCGTTGGATTACCTCGTTTGTAAGGTCCCACGGTGGGACCTTACCAAGTTCCAGGGCGCATCGATGCAAATCGGCAGTGAGATGAAAAGTGTCGGCGAAGTCATGGCCATCGGTCGTACCTTTCCCGAGGTCATTCAGAAAGCCCTACGCATGCTGGATATCGCCGTCAAGGGCCTCGACCCCGATGCATTTCAATTCCAAGATATCCGCGGTGAGCTTCAGAACGCGACGCCGCTAAGAATATTCGCTGTCGCCCAGGGGTTACGCGACGGAATAGCCGTCGACGAAATCCATGAGCTTACGGGCATCGATCGCTGGTTTCTAAGGGCGATCGAAAAGATCGTGCGTATGCACGACGCCCTCGCTCGGGCCAGGCTTCCGTTGCCTGAGAGTACGCTCCGTGCCGCGAAAGGTCTCGGGTTCTCTGATCAAGCAATCGACAAACTTACGAACTCGCCAGCGGGCACAGTTCGTCAAGCCCGCAAGGGCTACGGGATTGAGCCGCATCTAGTTCAAATCGATACCATGGCAGCGGAGTTTCCCGCCGACACCAATTATCTATATACAACCTATCACGCGACCAGCGCTGATGTTTTACCTTCGGCGCATAAGAAAATTATGGTGCTTGGATCCGGCGCCTACCGAATTGGCTCGAGCGTTGAATTTGACTGGTGCTGCGTTAATGCAACACAGGCAGCAGCCGCGCTTGGATTCGAAACCATCATGGTCAATTACAACCCAGAAACGGTAAGCACTGACTATGACATGTGCGATAGATTGATTTTCGATGAGATCAGCTTCGAGACTGTATTAGATCTATATGAACACGAAAGGCCGGATGGTGTGGTCGTCAGCATGGGCGGTCAGATTCCGAATAACCTCGCGATACGCTTACATAAAGCGGGCGTGAAAATCCTTGGCACCAATCCTGAAAACATCGATGTAGCCGAGAATCGACAAAAATTCAGCGCACTGCTTGACGAGCTTGGCATCGATCAACCACGTTGGCTTCATGTCACCGACGTCACAGACGCGGACACAATCGTGGAGCGCCTCGGGGGCTTTCCCGTTCTGGTGCGCCCGAGCTATGTGCTGAGCGGCGCCGCGATGAATGTTGCCCATGAACCCAATGAGCTCCGACGCATCCTCGCACTCGCGACCAGTGTCTCGCCTGAGTATCCAGTGGTGATGTCCAAATTCGAGACCCATGCACGCGAAGTCGAAATCGATGCCGTTGCAGACCAGGGAGAGCTTGTGCTTTGGGCAATCAGCGAACACATCGAGGATGCTGGTGTCCACAGCGGTGATGCTACGCTCGTGCTGCCCCCGCAAACGCTGTATATCGCTACCATTCGGCGGACAAAACAGATCGCCGCCGCCCTTGCTAAAGCTTTGTCCATTACTGGTCCGTTCAATGTTCAATTCCTTGCCAAACACAACGCAATAAAGGTTATTGAATGCAACCTGCGCGCTTCGCGCAGCTTTCCATTCGTATCCAAGGTGACTGGAAAAAATTTTGCAGGGGAAGCGATGCGTCGAATGCTAGGGGTGTCTCAAAAGCTCGTTAACGACAGCCTCGACCTCGACTATGTGGGGGTCAAGGTTCCGATGTTCTCTTTCTCAAGACTTGTTGGTGCCGACCCCATGCTGGGCGTGGAGATGGCGAGCACCGGCGAAGTCGGATGCTTAGGCAAAGACCTCAACGAGGCACTGCTACATGGGTTGCTAGCTACCGGGTTCCAACTTCCTCGCAAGGGGGTGTTGTTGTCCTTAGGCCCAGTTGTCGACAAGTATTGGTTTGCCGATGAGGCGCGCATCATCGGGCAGGAACTGGCGCTCCCCATCTATGCCACAGAGGGAACGGCAGAGATACTCACCGAACTCGGCATCGAGTGCACATCTGTAGGCAAGAGACCTGGTGAGGGCTTGAGTGGATTAGAGGTCATTAATGACGGCCGGGTTGACCTGGTGATCAACATACCGAGAGAGTACGACGCACAAGGCCGGCCAGACGGTTATCTAATTCGCCGACGCGCAGTCGATGCGGGCGTTCCCCTGATCACAGATTTACAACTAGCCCGGGCCGTTATCGAGGCGTTGCGCCAGACGCGCCTCATCATGCGTCCAGATAGGTAACCGTACCTGAGTTGCTCATAGTAAGACGCTAACGAGCCTTAAAAACACCCCGCCACAGATCCTGATCAAAACCGTAGGTCCAGTGCCCCCCTACGCCCAGCCGATAACGCTTCGTCACTCCCGTCGACTTGCGGTGAACCCTTGCCAATCCCGTGGACGGCTTAGCATCGCCCTTGCGAGGCGGGTCAAGCTGTTCGGTCAGTTCAAAGTCTTCCTCTGAGCAGCCATACCAATCCAACGACCTGCGGTAGTCCTCAAGTTCAGCCTCCGACACCAACGCAAAGGGACTGCCCATAGACACCTCCGGGCCGCACAGATCTGCGACACCACCAAGCCAGCACTCTCCCAGGAACATTGATAGGATCCATCCCACATGACCGACGGGTCTATACTGTACCGACTGCCGTCAGCTGTCCATATT
>JAPUIX010000054.1 GCA_027296625.1 Gammaproteobacteria bacterium
GTCACTAGCAACAACAATAAAGCCAAACCCGCCTAAAGACAGGGTAGGAGGAAGATCAAGTGGACATCAAGCGACTCATTTTATTGGGACTGAGCATCCTTATTGTGGCCTGCGAGCCGACCAGTGTTTCGCAAGAACCGAGTATATTCCGGTCTATGCCGAAGAAGATCGATGCGACAGATCTTCCGGACGTTTTGACAATGGATCGTGAGGAAGTATTGCGTAGTCGATTTGTGCGCTTCGACTTCAAAATCTTAGAGAGCAAATTACTTTCTGTCGAAGATCCTACAACTATTGAACCCATCGAGATTAATTTGTTTGATGACCTGGCGATTAGGATCAGAACGGACGACGTTCAAAGGCGGGAAGGGGGTATATACGTATGGAGTGGGATTCCAGCATCTGAGTATTACGGTGTCGTTTCCTTATCATTCAACGAGCACACGATTTTTGGAACCATTCAAGCCGACGGAACGATCTACGAGATAACGCCAGTAAAAGACGATATCGTGATGATTGCCGAGATTAATCAAGCACGTTATCAAGAGGAAGGGCCACCTATTATTCCCCCAAAGAAGTATGAGAAAGACAGTTCAGAAGGACCGGATGCAGCGGCGGATCACGAGATCGGACACGAAGAGCTCAAGGTATTGGTAGTACTCCCTCTGCCCAGTTACAGATTTATCTGCCGTGGCTCATTTCCCTTCGTAAACATTCTCGCGATAATCGAGTCAGCATATGAGAATAACCTGAACAAAGTATTTAATGCGGTTATCGCGACCGGCATTCACGCCACCGTCGAAATCGAGTGCCACGACTATAACCCTATCGGTGATGACCTAACCGCGGATCTAAGTTGGGTGCGAACTGATGCAGGTATCGCGACACTCAGAGACAACCACGATGCGGATCTCGTCAGTCTTATCGTTCCAAGTGCAGATTTCTGCGGAAGGGCATATGAGAATTATCCTGTTACCGCGACCGACGAGGAGTGGGCATATTCGGTCGTTAAGGGTAGTTGTGCACTGGGTAATTATTCATTTGCACATGAACTCGGGCACAACATTGGAATGCGACATGATCGCACTGGCAACAACGACTTTGGGTCCAGCACGTGCAATTATGGCCACGTATATCCGTTGAAATTCTTGTTTTTCAATATGAATATGAGGACTGTAATGGCCTATGGTAGCTCTTGCAATGGTTGCTCGCGAGCTGGTGTTTACTCCACGCCGACAACTATAAGCTTCGGGTTCATATCTATTGGGCCATTCGGTGTCGCTTGCAACGTGCCTGCATCCGGTGGGAACTATCGCAGGGCCAATAACCGACAGCAACTGATCACCGCTGAGCCTGTGGTAAGCGCTTTTCGATAGGTTATCAAGCGATGCGTTAAAAAAAGCACAGGGAACCGGGCGCACCATCGGGGATTTCTCGCCCTGGGAACGTCCGCTGTTGGCCGAAAGCAGCCGTTTAAAATCGTGAAATAAGCGCGGATTGAATGACCGCTTTTGGGATAAGCAGACGTTCAGATATGGTGCTCCCGAAAAACGCTACCGAACGACCGCTATACGCCCGAAAGCGGCCGTTCGACTGATATGATGCTGAACGACCGCTTGTGACCCAAAGCGGCCATCGGCCAAAACTACCATTTGCAGCCAGCGATAACGGCTCGAGCTCGATAAATCGCTCGGCCAAATGTAACGCCTCCTGGAAGTAACCGGTTTGAAGTAAGTACCAGACCGACGCACCCAGAATCGTTAGATCACCCGGTTATTCGCGCTCGGCCTGTTCGAATGCCTCTATCTTCCTTAACAGTGACCAGTTTTCGATAATGGGTTGAATGATGGTACATTAAATGGGATTTTTCGCATTCTCACAGGTGCAATGCCGTGTATATTAAACAGGGCATTAGTTGGGAGTAAATGCTCATGGCGCGACGTTGGCTAATTTTCCTCGGCGTGGTCATCACCGGGGTCGGTCTGTATCTCTACTTTGCATATCGGTTGCCTCCGGGTGTGGAGCCGATGGGCGAGGAATCCGAAACCGTGGCGTGGATCGGCCTGGCAGTGGCCGTCGTTGGCTTGCTGACAACTGTCGTCAACTTGGTGCAGAGCCTCGTAAAAGCAAAGGCAGGTGATTAAGCGATGTGTCGTAGCGTCCACGTCGGCCTTTTGCTTGTTGTGGCGCTCGCGCTGACGCCCTCGCATTCCAGGGCGGGCATCGATCGCGTTTATTACAAGCCAGAGGCGGCAATTAGTTTGGGTGAGCGACTCGCGGATTTCGTCGGTTATCCCGGCTATCAAAAGAGCTATGCGCTCGTAGTTGGGATCAGCGCCTACTCTGGCGGCTACCCAGATCTGCCGACCCAGAACGACCCCATTCGCATGCGGGACTTTCTTCTGAATGAGGCAGGTTTCGACTACGTTCACGTCATTACCGAAGAGAAGGTCACAAATGTACGCATACGGACGTTAATGGAGGACGATTTTCCAGCGCTCATCGGTGAGAACGATCGATTTCTCTTCTACTGGTCTGGACACGGCATCCAGCGAGATCTTCCTAACGATAGTATGCGGGGTTACCTGCCATTGGCATCCTCCTCGCGGAAGTGGGGGACGATGGTCAGCATGGTGGATATCGTACGCTGGGACCAGAACATCGCCGGGAAGCAGGTGCTGTACCTGGTCGACGCGTGCTTCAGCGGCTTGGCCGGCTTGGTGACCAAATCGGAAAGCCGCGCCTTGACCATCGAGCAGCTGGCACAGCCTTCACGCCATCTGATCGTGGCCGGGACCGGTGACGAGAAGACAATAGCCGGCGATCGATGGGACGGCAGCATATTCACGGATTCTGTCCTTAAGGGTCTGCGGGGTGCGGCGGATACGGGTACTAGAGATTTTGACTCGGACGGTGTGGTCTCGCTACACGAACTGATTGACTACGTGAAGAAGCAGGTGAACTTCGAGAAAGTGTCCGCGGGCTGGAAGAAGCCGATCACGCCACAGCTACGCGACCTTAGCAACAGTGTCGGCGAGTTCTTCTTCCTGACCGGAAGGGAGAAAGTCGCCGACATAGATCGGAGCGGCGATGGACTCTCCGATGAGTACATGCCCGACGAACCGGTGACTGATAAGAGTGATCTACAGTTGATGGCTCAGCTCACGATAAGTTCACACGTGACAGGTGCCACGGTGTATATCGATGAGCAGCGTAAGGGGCCAACCGGTCCAAGTCCGTTTGAGCTTGCTCCAGGGGTTCACACGGTGCGACTCGAGGCTGAGCAACACGCGTCCGTGGAGAAGACGGTGATGTTAGAGGCGGGTGCGAGCGAGACGCTCAGGTTTGACCTCCCGTTCATCATCTCGGAAAAACCAGATCCAGATGTAGTTGGTAGGTACCGTGTTGTAGTGACCTACAATCGCAGAGTGTCAAAAGCCGTCGCTCGTGAGATCGCACAGGCTCTGAGTTTGTTGGGTTTTAAATCTTTAAAAGCCAGAGATAACTGGCGCACAAAGCGTGCTAATGAGCTTATTTCAGATGTAAGTATATTGGCCCACAGTGACGATTTGGCAGCGAGTCAGACAATTGCGCAAGCCCTCAGAGAGTTGGGTATAGAAGTCCCGGGGTTGGCCATCAACACCATTACGAAGGGCGATAAGATTATGACTGACGTCGGTGGGACTATCTCTTATGCCTTAAAAGGAGATTTGATCCTTGTTCTGATACCAGACAATTACAAAGCACCGCCACAATTTAACATAGAATAGATTGACTACTTTCTATCGAAGCGTCATCCGCTTTCCTTTTCGTTCGGCATTTTTATTGTCCTTGCTTCACTTGCCGGCATTGTGATCGTTAACGCCAGATTCGGCGTGATCCCGATTATCCCCGTCCTGGGGTTGTTCGCCGTATGTGTAATATGCGCGGTGACCTAAAAGATCTGGGTGCCTGCCATACTGTTAATAGTGGTCCTATTGTACTGGATCAGTGTGGGCTTCCTGACGCTTGACGAGATTTTCGTGCCGTTTACGAACGAGGTTCGATGACGCCTTGTGGCCGTTACCCGTCCTTCGTTTTCTCAAATTTAGAGTGATCTGAACGGCCGCTCGCGATGAAAGCGGACATTCACAGAGCACGACGTCTTCACCTAGTATCCGTCTCTCAGGGAAGGCGGCTTCGAATCAGCGCACCCTGTTCATAATCCAGCAACCCGGTAATTTTCTACTATACTTAGTAGTCGCAACAATATAGCCAAACCCGCCGAAAGGCGGGGACGGAAAGCCACGGGAGATCAGACTAACTCTTGTGGCTACTCTCTTCCCTTGTTACGCTATTTCGTTCATCGCTGACGATAACGGCGAAAAAAGGAGATCAAAAATGCTGCTCCTTAAATCTACTCTGATCATGCTTGCGGTCTTGACCCTCGCAGCGTGTGACTGCTGCACACCCCCACTAGATACAACGCCCCTCGATCACTTCAAGTGCTATGTCGCAGAGGGGGAGGTTCCCGAAATTGAAGTGTTGAGGCTTGAAGACCAGTTTAACATCGAGAAGGACGTACAATTGGTGGAGCTACGGTATTTTTGTAATCCAGTCACAAAGTTCATCAACGACGAACCTCATGAAGCTGCACCCGATGAGGACCACCTTACGTGTTACATGATTAAACCCTCGGAGCCATTCAAAGCCACAGTTACTGCGCACAACCAGTTTGGTGAGACAGAATTGAAGACGCTGAACAGCGAACTTCTTTGCGTACCGACCCATAAGCATGGCTTCGATCAGCCACTAGAAGAGCATTGTCCCGGTGGGGAAGGTTGCTGTTGCAATTTGCCCGACGGGGCAGGAGGGACTTGGCCTGACTGCGCGTCTGGGTTCGAATGCAGGCGACAAGCCAATCCCACCAACCCCAATGATGCTATTCAGGTTTGCGTTCCGACGGGCACGCCAGCGGGCGCACCCCTGCAGTTGCATCCGAGTCAACCACCGTTCTGCCGAATTCCCTAAGGGATCGGTAGCACTCTAAGAAGGCTGTAGACGGCAGCACGGAAACTCAAGAATCGTCAGGCTTGCTGCGGTGAGTTGAAGCGACGCATGCCCCGCTCTCTCACCCGAGTTGATTGATGAGGATGAGATGGTTCTGCACGGTTTGTTCCGTGACGTGAATCGTACCCGGCATCAGGTCTCGATGTGCCACCCCGTAACTGCTTAGTTTATCCGTCATAATCATCGATGGTTTGCGTTATCCAACGAATGTCCGGAAATGGCCGAAAGCGGACCCTCGATATCTGCGAATTTCCATGATCTGAACGTCCGCTTTGGAGAAAAGCGGACATTAGAGATTTCCAATTGAAACATCACCCACACG
>JAPUIX010000055.1 GCA_027296625.1 Gammaproteobacteria bacterium
GCTCCACCTCTACGGGCCGAGCGGGTCTAACCCGGAATTGGGCACCAAGGCCTTTGTGGAAGCCATGCAGACGGGCTACGCCTGGGACATCGCCACCTGCAGCGGCGCACTACCTGACGCCGGCGGGCAGATCGTGGTGCACGAGTTCGATTACAAGGAAATTAACGAGATCGTTTACCAGGACAACGGCGTGACGATTCGTTCATGGCCGGCCATTCACGCTCTGGACGGTTCTGTGAGCTACAGTGTCGAATGGAACGGGCTCAAGTATGTGTTCGGCGGCGATACGTATCCCAACAAGTGGTACATAAAATACGCCGCCGATGCAGACGTAGCCTCGCACGAGGCCTTCCTTCCGCCCAAGGCTCTGGCGCGGTATTTCGGCTGGGACCTGGCCCAGGCGACGTGGGTGTCGACGAGAATCCACACCGAGCCTCAAGCCTTTGGCAAAGTGATGTCGGCAGTCAAACCGCGCTTGGCCGTTGGCTACCATTCGGTGCAATCGCCGGAGAACAACGCCGCGATCATGGATGGCGTCCGCAAGACTTATGACGGCCCGCTGGCCTTAGCGCGCGACCTGATGGTCATCAACGTCACCAAAGATAAGATCAACGTGCGCATGGCCGTGGTGGATGAGTATGTCCTGCCGCCCGACGTCACTCAGGCGTACAAGGATGCGCCTCGTTCAGACGAGAAGAAAACGTCGGAATACATCACGAGTGGTAAGTGGAAAGGCTACACCCCGCCGCCGATGCCGAAGAAATAGCTAGCTAGCTCTGGTTGTTGGAAGTCCGCTTGAGGCCCCGCCTCGATGTCGTTGCTACAGCGCTGCGGCGCAATCGTTACCGACGACGGCTTCGTCTGCCATGCCGCTTTCATCCGTTAATATCCGCTCTGGGTCGGAAGCAGACGTTGGGGCTTGCGGCAGTTAAGCACTATGACCTTCGAATGCAGCATTATGAGTGCTGTATTTAGGGACTCCTGGCCGCCTTTTACCCCCACCCTTCCACAGCTAGGATAAGCATGCTTTTCCATCGCGTACGCGCGTAGGGGTAACGGTGCATAACTAGATGCCTAAAAAGTCCCGAATCAATGAACGTCTGCTTGCGGCCATCGCAGGGCGGTCCATCCTCACCTTGATCGAAACCCAGGGGGAAGGCGATCTCTATCGCATCTATCTGGGGGCTCAGCGAGACGGGGTCGATTTCAACCTGGCGTACATTCCAGATAGCTTCGGCGTCGAGTCCCAGGAGCCCTTCGACCAGAATTACATGCAAATGCTCTTTGGGTTGGGTTACGATCTGGCGAAGGACGGCTATCCCTGGGAGAAGGCGCCACCCGGGTTTGCGCCGCCCTAGTGGATCGGGGGACCGACAGGGCTGAAAATGCAACGTGAGACTCGTGGGGAGGGGGACGTGCTGTTCATTGAGGGAAGAAGGGGACTCAGTTTTGGGTTAGCCGGCATCGTGCTTGCGCTGATACTTGCCGGTTGCGAGGAAACCAACACCTATGTCAAGCCGCCACCGCCCAAGGTGACGGTCGCGAAGCCGCTCGTTAAGGAAGTCACGGATTATTTGGAGTTCACCGGCAGCACAGTCGCCTCCGAGCGGGTCGACGTGCCCGCCCGGGTCTCCGGCGTGCTCCAGAGCATGCACTTCACGCCGGGCACCTTCGTTACGGCGGGCGAACTTCTGTTTGTCATTGATCCACGAGAATACGAGGCGCAGCTGCAGGCGGCGCAAGCCGAGCTCGCCGCTGCCCAGGCAGAGCTCAAACGGGCGGAAACGGAATTTGCCCGGGCGCAGAGGCTATTCGAGAAGCAGGCGGGCTCCGAGGCCGAGGTCGTGAAATGGCAGGGCGAGCGGGACGTGGCGCGGGCCGCCATCCAACGGGGACAAGCGAGAGTCGATCGCGCGAAGCTGAACCTCGGCTACACGCAGGTGACGGCGCCGATCACGGGCCGTGTTGGGCGCAATCAGGTGGATGTCGGCAACCTGGTCGGCGAGGGGCAGGCTACTGTGCTGACCGATATCACCCGCTATGATCCGATGTACGTCTACTTCGATCTGAACGAGCGGGACCTGCTACGGGTGATGGCCTTGTTCCGCAAGGCGGTCGAGGAGAAAGGCATCGATCCCGAGACGGAGTCGGAAGTCAGGGCCGAAATACCCTTGTATCTGGGTCTCGCCAATGAAAAGGGGTATCCCCACGAAGGCGTCTACGATTTCGGGGAGTCTGGGGTCGACCCTGAAACGGGCACTATTCGACTGCGTGGGGTGTTCGAAAATCCCGGCATGCCCCCCACTCTTATCCCGGGGCTCTTCGCCCGGGTTCGAATGCCCATTGCCCAGCGTCCCGACATGCCCTTAGTCACCGAGCGGGCAATCGGCGCGGATCAAAGCGGACGGTTTCTCCTGGTCGTGAACAGCGAGAACGTCATTGAAAAGCGAAATATCCAACAGGGCCAGCTCGTTGACGGCATGCGTGTCATCGAAGAGGGACTGCAAAATGATGATTGGGTGGTCGTGAACGGGATCCAACGCGCACGCCCCGGGGCTAAGGTGGACCCGGAGAAAACCGAGATGGTGTCGTTGACCGCGTCGGCGCGGGGACAGGCGATGGCCGCGAAAGCCAAGCCTACTGCGGCCGCGGTCCCGGTGTCAGACGAGAAGCCTGAGTAGCGCCGGGGGCCGATCGCCATGTTCTCCCGGTTCTTCATCGAGCGCCCGATCTTCGCGAGCGTCATCTCCATCGTCATCGTCATCGCGGGCGGCGTCACATTAGGAACCCTTCCCGTCGCGCAATACCCTGAGATCACGCCGCCCACCGTTGAGGTCTCGGCGTCCTATCCCGGTGCGAATGCGCAGGTCGTCTCCGAGACGGTGGCTGCCCCCATCGAGCAGCAGGTCAACGGGGTGGAGGATTCGATCTACATGTCGTCGACGAGCGCGAGCGACGGCTCCTACAAACTTACCGTGACCTTCGAGATCGGGACGAATCTCGATATGGCGCAGGTGCTCGTCCAGAATCGCGTGAACCTCGCCGAGCCCAATCTCCCGGAAGAGGTCAAGCGCCAAGGGGTCAACACTAAAAAGAAATCGACGAACATTATCCTGTTCATTTCGCTTTTCTCGCCTGATGGTCGCTATGATGAGCTGTTCTTGAGCAACTACGCGACGCTCCGCATCAAGGATGTGCTGGCCCGAATTCCCGGGGTGGGAGAAGTCGTCATCTTCCCGCAAAGCGACTACAGCATGCGCATCTGGCTGGATCCCCGCCAGTTGAAATCCCGCCGCCTGACGACCCAGGACATCCTGAACGCAGTCGGGGAGCAGAATGTGCAAGTGGCGGCAGGTCAGATAGGGCAACCACCCGCACCCCGTGGTCAGAGTTTCCAGTATCCCGTCAACGTGCTTGGACGCTTGAGCGAGACTGACCAGTTCGAGGAGATCATTATCAAGACCGGTGAAGGCGGGGCCATCACGCGCCTCAAGGACGTGGCCCGGGTGGAGCTCGGGGGCAAGGGTTACGAAATCACGTCAGGCTTGAATGGTGCCCCCTCGGCCAGTATCGCCGTGTACCAGCTTCCCGGTGCCAACGCGCTGGAGGTCGCAGACAAGACGCGCGCCGCCATGGACGAGCTGAGCGCCTTCTTCCCGGAGGGCATGGAATACAGCGTCCCCTACGACACCACCATTTTCGTGGCCGAGTCCATCAAGGAGGTCTTCATCACGCTCTTCCAGGCGGCGGCCCTGGTCTTCCTCGTGCTATTCATCTTTCTCCAGGACTGGCGGGCCACACTGGTGCCCGCGGTGGCCATTCCAGTCTCGCTCATCGGTACCTTCGCCGTCATGGGGGCTCTGGGCTTCTCGCTCAACATGCTGACGCTGTTTGGTATCGTGCTCGCCATCGGCGTTGTCGTTGATGATGCAATCGTCGTGGTCGAGGCCACGGTCTCCCACATCGAGCGCGGGCTGAACGCTAAGCAAGCGGCGATTCAGGCGATGAGCGAGGTATCCGGCCCGGTGGTGGCGACGACACTGGTGCTCTTGGCGGTTTTTGTGCCCGCCGCCTTCCTGCCGGGGATCACGGGGGAGATGTACCGGCAGTTTGCGCTCACCATCGCCGTGGCGACTGTTTTTAGCTCCATTAACGCGCTGACCATGAGCCCGGCGCTCTCAGCCCTTCTTCTTCGACCGCCCAAGGCGCGTAAGAACTGGTTCTTCCGTGGCTTTGATGCTGCGTTTCGAAAAGTTGAGGGCGGCTATGTGGGCATGGCGAAGACGCTGGTGCGGCGCAGCCTCGTTATGATGTTTCTGTTTCTCGTCATCGGTGGTTTCACCGGCTGGCAGTTCGGCAAGCTGCCGACCGGCTTCCTGCCCACCGAGGATCAGGGTTATCTTTTGGCCAACGTGCAGCTGCCCGACTCGGCCTCCTTGGAGCGTACGCAAGAGGTACTGGATAGCATCGACGGGATCCTTAAAGAGACGCCCGGCGTGCGGGACTGGGTCTCGCTCGGTGGCTATTCCGTGATTGATGGTACCAATGCCTCCAACGCGGCAACCGTCTACATTATCATGGAACCGTGGGATGCGCGCACCGCCCCCAGCCTCAGCCAGGAGGCGATCCTCGGAAACTTGATGGCAAGGTTTCGGGGCATCCAGGAGGCAATCGTGTTTGCCTTCCCGCCGCCCGCCATCCCGGGCCTTGGCGTTGCGGGCGGCTTTCAGATGCAGCTCCAGGATAAGGGGGGTGTCGGGCCGCAAGAACTTGCTCAGGTGGCCCGGGAGATCATTGTCGACGGTAACGCGCAATCCGAGCTTAGCGGTTTGAATACCACCTTCCGCGCGAGCGTGCCGCAACTATTCGCCGAGGTGGATCGCGAGAAGGCCAAGAAGCTGGACGTTTCGTTGAACGAGGTCTTCGGCACGCTTCAGGCTTACCTGGGCTCGGCATACGTGAATGACTTCAACAAG
This sequence comes from Gammaproteobacteria bacterium, assembly GCA_027296625.1. Lineage (NCBI taxonomy): Bacteria > Pseudomonadati > Pseudomonadota > Gammaproteobacteria > Gammaproteobacteria bacterium. The sequence continues at coordinate 4,977 of JAPUIX010000055.1, forward strand.
TTTGGGCGAACCTGGCAGGTGAAGGTTCAGGCGGATCATCAGTTTCGCGTCGAGCCGGAGGACATCCGACGGCTCGATGTACGCGATGCCGAAGGCCGAATGGTGCCGGTGGGTACCCTGGTCAGTGTGGAGCAAACCCTCGGTCCGCAGACGATCTTTCGTTATAACCTTTTCCCGGCGGCATCCATCACCGGCCAGGCGGCGTCCGGTTTCAGCTCCGGACAGGCGCTCCGTCTCATGGAGCGGATGGCCGACGCGAAGCTGCCGACGTCAATGGGCTACGAGTGGACGGGGATGTCCTACCAGGAGAAGAAGGTCGGCTCAGAAGCCATTCTGGTGTTTGCCCTCGCCATCATTCTCGTGTTCCTGGTGCTCGCGGCACAGTATGAGAGCTGGACAAACCCGGCCGCCGTGATCCTCGTGGTGCCCCTGGCCGTGCTCGGCACTATCATCGCCTTGATAATGCGCGACTTCGACAACAACGTGTACACGCAGATCGGAATCGTGCTGCTCATTGCACTCGCGAGCAAGAATGCCATCTTGATCGTGGAGTTTGCAGCTAGGCAACGGGCCCAGGGCAAGGCCATCTTGGAGGCGGCGACCACTGCGGCCCAGCTTCGCTTCCGGCCCATCTTGATGACGGCCATCTCGTCGATCGCCGGCTTCACGCCCCTGGTTGTGGCCTCCGGGGCCGGGGCGGCGAGCCGTCAGGCCATCGGCACCGCAGTGGTGGGTGGGATGATCGCCGCCACGATCATGTCGCTGATCTTCACGCCCGTGTTCTACGTCGTCATGGGGCGATTGGGCGAGCTTCTCGGGAAATCAAAAGAGAGAGAGGCAGCGCCGGCGACGATAGCTCCTCGATCGTAAGTTAGAAGCGCAAACGATTCTCGTTTTGATTAACCCCTCGCCCTCTATAACGGTGGCAATGGTGAACCCGCGCACTAAATCCATGCGTGGGTTTTAAGCGTCATTTCCCGATCTTTGCCACCGTGTTGACGAGTCCACTGGCACCCTTGTTACTGACGCTGTGCCGAATCAGGATATCGACTGCAGTGACCGGCTTGCCGTAGTAGGCGTTGTTGGCATCGTTCAGGGGCGAAATGACCGAACCCTCGGCAGAAACACCCCCAAAGACACCTTTGGTGCGTGAAAAGCTGAGAACGTCGGCGGTAGCGGCCTGTGCCCCGGCACCCACCGGACCAGCGGCCACACTCACGGCAGCGCCCAGCTGAAATTTAGTGCTGAGAAACGCATTGACGCCCTTCTCGGTCATCGCCATCAACACCACCTGCGCTGCTTGTCCACCGAACTGCAGTCCAAAGCTCGCGGCCCCCATGCCGTAAAATGCCGGTTGACTCCACGTGTTGGTTTGTACATCACGGGCTAGCAAAACGCCCTTACCGCCCGAGCCGCCGATGAAAAATGCCCCTTTAAGCTCCTGGGGCACAATGAATACGGCCCTTGCTGATCCGACGTGATTCCGAAACCAGGTCATATCCGGATCTGCGGCAAATTCTGAGATTGTCCTTTGCGCCGCGTTGACGGTTTCCTGTTCTTTGGCTTCGTCGGCGACAGCCAGTATCGATGTGCCCGCGAGTGCCACCGCAAGCGCCAAGGTTGTAAAGATCGGATTATGGTTTTTCGTTTGCATCGTTGTCTCCTTCATCGTTTGATTTTTCTTTGTAATGGGTGGCGAAGCATGAGTGTCCTCATGACGCTCATTTTACCTGAAGTTTGGAAGTCCGTTCGGTAGGTGTCAAAGAAAAAGAGGCCTATTTGCTTTGAGACGCGTTTCCTTGGCGCGATGATTAACCCGTTACGCCTGGGGGTTAATGTGGACCGGCGGTGGTCAGGACCATAGCGGGCGCACTTTGTGCTCCTCGTTTTAATCCTGTCAAAATCGTTGTATCTGGCCTACTCTCCGGCAGACGCTCTTTGGGCACTGAGCGAAACGGCCTAGAATTATTGAGAAAACAAAATTCATAATGTGAAAAACAGCCAGCAATTCCGGGGAAGCAAAGGGAAAGCAGAGGTTTGGTGACCCCCGATAAGTGATGACAAAACGACTTTCGTTCTTAATGGTCTTTGCGCTGCTTGCGATGACTCCTATGGCAGCCGCTTTTGACGATACTTCAAAGAAAGCCAAGGGTGTTGATGATAATAATGAGGCAGCCGCGTCAGAGGCCGAAGATGATCCAAAATTTCTTCACTGGGAGGAACACTATCGGGCAACGGTCATTCGCACACAAGTCGGCGAGGCGGATATCAAGTTGTCAACGTACCGCGGACTGGAGCTTAAATGGAGGGACTTCACGGCACATGTCGGCGGTAAGATCTTTGTGGATTACGCGCACTACTTTGAAGATAAGAACGACCTCGGCGCAAACAAGATCGGTTTGCGAGTACTATCGCTTTTTGCGGAGGGCATGCTCACAAAAACCTGGGCATACAAAATCACTGGTGACCTGTTTAGCAACGGAGGCCAATCAAAAAGCGGGGGCGGGATCGCGTTGAGTAGCTTTTATGTGCGGTACTTGGGATTCGACCCAACGTTGTTGACCTATGGCGTGCAAACAGAACCTTTCAGTCTCGAGGTGATGACAGGCAACCTAGATATCACGTTCATGGAGCGCGCCCTGCCGAGCGCCCTGGCGCCCGGTGACACAGTCGGCATTAAGGCCAGCACCTATCGGGAACGCTGGAGTATCCAGGGGGGACTCTTTGGTCCGCAGGTCGGGTCGCTTAAGGACCAGGGGGACCAGGGCACAGGCCTGACCGGCCGGGTGACCACACTCCCCATTCAGTCTAAGCTCCCTTTTCGGACTGACTTCAACCTGCTCCATGTCGGTGTGTCCGCATCGATCCGTGATATCAGCAGCAGTGAAGATGTCAGTTTTCGGAACCGCCCCGAGTCGGGGCTCACGGACGTGCGCTACGTGAACACGGGGGTGATAGAGGGCGCGGACGCCGTCACGCGCATCGGTCTAGAAGCCGCGGCCCAGCGTGGTCCGTATGCGCTCCAAGGCGAATACATGCGGGCGGACGTCGGCCGCGGGTCGGGATTCCCGGATGTCCACTTCGATGGCTGGTATATCTTTGCGAGCTGGTTCCCGACCGGCGAACAACGGCGATATGTCCGCAACGGTGGTTATTTTGGGGGAGTCGAACCCACACGCAAATACGGCGCCATTGAACTCGCCGTCCGTTATAGCACGATCGATTTCAACAGTCGGGACATCCGAGGAGGTAGAGAAAATAACGTGACGCTCGGCGTTAACTGGTATATCAATGAACAAATGCGCGTGATGGCAAACTACATCTATGTGGACACCGATATCTTCGCCAATGACGATGGAAAAGTCCGAGGCGATGACAGCCCGCACATCATTCAGTTGCGGTTTCAATATGACTTCTGATACGGTGGCTAGCGTGGAATAGGGCGGGGCATTTCTCTCCGTTGGCACAATATGAGGACCGTCAAGCTTAGAGGGGGTTAGGCGGATGGGACAAGGGAAGTTTTATATCTTAAGTGGTCGAGTGGCGCACTTTTCAATGGCTGTGTTACCGGTCGTAATTTTTAGCGTGCTCGTTACTGACGTGGTCGATGCGACTGGGGAGGACGCGTCTACAACAAGCGCCGACGAGGAATTCAAGTACACCGTGCAGTGCGAACATAAAGGGACCCCACAAGTGACTTGTCAGGTGGACCATGACACCTATATCGGCTGGACGATGTTCTCCATCGATTGCCACCAGTGTCATGGAGAGAATGCCGAGGGGACGTCCTTTGGCCCAAACCTCGTGCAGAAGCTCCAAGAAGGCCTCGATTTTGAGCGCTTTAAGGAGGTTGTCACCCATGGCATGCAAGGTGAGATGGGCGTGATGCCGGGCTGGAAAGACAACGCGGCCGTCATGGCGAAACTTGATGCCCTCTATCGCTTCCTAAAGGCACGTGCTGATGGGGCGCTTCCGCCGGGCAGGCCAGAACCCATGAAATGACCTAGCGTCATCGTACTCAACTTGCGGAGACCAACTTTAGGCCCATAATCGATCCGATCAAGAGCATAAGAAAAATTATTCTCAGAACACTGACGGGATCTTCGAAAAAGAGAATGCCCACAACGGCGGTACCCAATGCACCGATCCCCGTCCACACGGCATAAGCAGTGCCTAAGGGGATGACACGCAAGGCAACTGTGAGCAGCAAGAAGCTGATAGCGGCGAAGACTAAAAACCCGAGCGACGGCCAGAGTTTCGTGAAACCGTCTGAGAGTTTTAAAAACGTCGTAAAGCTAATCTCAAAAAGACCAGCAACCACGAGATAGATCCAAGCCATTTTACACCTTGCAATACGCAAAAACGCTGAAGCAGGAAAGCAAGCCCAGCCAGTTCGTTGGCGGATCAGGCTAATTGCCCCATAAGTAAAATTATCGTCGCTAAACAATGCCCCTTTTTACCACTCGTGCATCGATTGCGACCCTTTCTGATATCAGTGCGGCGCATCGAGCGGTGGAGCGGATCTTACATTGCATGGGAGACGCTGAGTAATCGATAACGGTAGACGCGCACTGTCGGAGTATGTGCCCGCGCCCACGGGCCTGACCACGTCATTATCAGTGGCCGGCGTCTTTTGGTTTTGTCCGGCGATTGACGGCGCTGTACTGGGCGCTAGAGGAGGAGCTGGCTGCGTGCAAGCTGTCTGCTTGCGCTAGAGCGCGCCTATACAAGCAAAAATACTCCGACCATGCATCGTCAGTCGTTAGCTACTGAGATATCCGTTGCACTGACGGCAAAGCTCATCGCGTTGCTCGTGCTGTACTTGCTTTTCTTCACTCCGGCGGACGCCCCCATGTGGATCAGAAGGCAATCGCCGAGCATTTCTATGCCGAAGACTCTGTGACAAGCGTGACGGGGGCAAACTGATATGGAAGATGTCGTCCTGCTCTCCAGGTGGCAGTTCGGACTGACTGCCATGTACCACTTTCTTTTTGTGCCGCTCACCATCGGCCTCGCCATGTTGTTGGCGATCATGGAGAGCGTCTATGTGATGACGGGGCGCACAATTTGGCGGGACATGACCAAGTTCTGGGGCCTGTTGTTCGGCATCAACTTCGCCATGGGCGTTGCGACCGGCATCACCATGGAGTTCCAGTTCGGGACCAACTGGGCGTACTTCTCCCGCTTCGTCGGTGACATTTTCGGCGCGCCGCTTGCCATCGAGGGGCTGATGGCGTTTTTTCTCGAGGCGACCTTCGTGGGCCTGTTCTTTTTTGGTTGGGATCGTCTCACCAAAGTGCAGCATCTCGTTGTCACCTGGCTGGTTGCCCTTGGCACCAACTTCTCGGCGCTTTGGATCCTGATCGCGAACGGGTGGATGCAGAATCCGGTTGGTGCGGAGTTCAACATTGACACAATGCGGATGGAACTTACCTCTTTTGTCGAGGTGTTCTTCAATCCTGTCGCGCAAGCGAAGTTCGTACACACAGTAAGCGCCGCCTACGTGACCGGTGCTATGTTCGTCCTGTCCATCAGCGCGTTCTATCTGCTCAAGGGTCGCAACATTGCCTTTGCGAAGCGATCCATGACCGTCGCGGCCAGTTTCGGATTGGCCTCGGCGCTCTCCGTGGTAGTCCTTGGCGATGAGAGCGGTTACCTCACTACGCTGCACCAGAGGATGAAGCTCGCCGCCATGGAGGCCATGTGGGAGACGGAGCCGCCACCTGCGAGTTTCACACTCTTTGGGATCCCGGACATGGAGCAGGAGACTACCCACTATGCGATCAAGATCCCCTGGGTGTTTGGCATGATCGCAACGCGATCGCTGGATGAGGAAGTCCCCGGCATTCGCGATCTCGTCAGGGAGGCTGACGGGCGCATGCGCGAGGGCATTCTCGGCTACGAGGCCTTGCAGCGGCTTAGGGCGGATCGATCCGATAGCGTGGCGCGCGATGTTGTTGAAAAGTACAAAGATCGTATTGGCTATGCGCTCTTGTTGAAGCGCTATACGGACAATCTGGCGGATGCCACAGATGAACAGATCCAGCAAGCGGCGCGTGATCTCGTGCCGAATGTCTTTCGGCTGTTCTTCGCTTTTTGCATCATGGTGGGTTGTGGCTTTTTCTTCATTGCACTTTTTGCCTATGCGTTTTACTTATCGGCGCGGCACAGGCTTGATCGCTACCGCTGGTTTCTCTGGACAGTACTCTTGTCGCTGCCGCTGCCGTGGATTGCAGCGGAGCTTGGCTGGTTCGTTGCGGAGTATGGTCGTCAACCATGGATCATTGAACACATCCTGCCCACGTTTCTCGGCGTATCATCCGTCTCCGTGGGTCAAGTCTGGCTAAGCCTTGGTGGGTTTGTTTTGTTTTACTCCGCTCTTTTGGCAGTCGATGTCTTTCTGCTTCTCAAATACATCCGCATCGGGCCGGAGGGCCACCTGTCGCTTGCTGCCGGTGGAGCGGTCTCGGCGGGTACGGGTCCCGTGCCGGCAGTGCCCCGAAAGCCAGATTGAGGTAGGGCATGGAAAAGATCATGTTTCTGGATTACGAGACCATGCGCTTCATCTGGTGGGGGCTGTTGGGCGCACTGATGATCGGCTTTGCGATTATGGATGGGTTTGATATGGGGATTGCGGCAATACTCGGCTGGGCGGGGCGTAACGACACCGAGCGGCGCATTATCATCAACACCGTTGGGCCTGTGTGGGAAGGCAATCAGGCATGGCTCGTGCTTGCAGCAGGCGCCATGTTTGCGGCCTTTCCGCTGCTATACGCGGTGACCTTTTCCGGTCTGTATGTGGCGATGTTCCTTGTCCTGTTAGCTCTCATCCTGCGACCGGTGGGTTTCAAGTTCCGATCCAAGCTGACGAATCCACGCTGGCGCGCGCTATGGGATTGGGCGCTGATCATCGGTGGTGTGGTGCCGCCACTTGTCTTCGGAGTTGCCCTGGGTAATGTGCTGCTTGGGATCCCATTTCATCTTGATGATGATCTCAGGAGCTTTTACGACGGCAGCTTCTTTGGGCTCTTTACACCGTTTCCACTGCTTTGCGGTTTTGTCAGTCTGTCGATGGTTATCATGCACGGCGGTGTGTTCCTGGCGTTAAAGACAGAGGGGGAGCTTGAAGTGCGAGGCCGACGTGCGGCAAGTGTTGCCGCGGTGGTGATGTTAGTGTTGTTTTCCCTTGCGGGTCTTTGGGTGGCCTTTGGCATGCACGGCTACGTGATCACGGAGGGTGCAGGACATTTCGCGCCCAGTAACCCCCTTGTAAAAATCGTGGTCCTTGAAAAGGGTGCGTGGCTCAATAACTATGGTGCCTATCCGTGGACCATAGGAGTGCCCGTGATTGGCTACCTTGGCGCTGTCATGGCGGTTGCGTTCTTGCATTTAGGGCACGCCGGTTGGGCCTGGATCGCAAGCGCGTTTAGTGTGGCGGGCGTTGTCGGCACCTTCGGCGTCGGCACCTTTCCATTCATCCTGCCGTCAGCAACTGATCCACGATCAAGCCTGACTATCTGGGACAGCTCATCAAGTCATATGACCCTGTTCCTGATGCTTCTCGCCACGGTAGTCTTTCTGCCACTGGTTATCGCCTATACCGGTTGGGTCTACCGCGTGTTGAGAGGCAAGGTCACCGCGGACGACATTACGCGAAGCGAGTCGGCGTACTGAGGAGGAGTCGGATCATGTGGTATTTCAGTTGGGTGTTGGGATTGGGCCTCGCCTGTGCCTTCGCCATCCTGAATGCGATGTGGTATGAGTTGATGGAGGGTGAATATGAGCACAAGGGGGACTAGGTAACGCTGACGAATGGGGCGCGGGCGAACCACGTCTTCGCGCTATTTCCAATTAATTATCTGCCGGCTGGTGTTCGAATTGACGCGTGTCAATTAATGGTTTTGACCATCAGGAGCACATCACCGGTGTGGCGAATCAGCGGATGCGGCCCAACAGGATCGCGTGCCACCTCCTCGAAACCATAACGCTCGTATAGCCTCAAAGCGCCTTCATTTTGTTCAAAGACGATCAGGCTCAACTTTTCGTAGCTCATCTCTCTTGCCTTGTCTTCGGCTAGGGCCACAAGTTTGCAGCTAATACCTTGATTGCGGTATTTAGGCACAAGCGCCATTTCCCAGATGTAATAGCTGTTAGCCTCCTCTAGCTTGCTGTAAGGCACAAGCACTGGATCTTCTTCCAATTCGTTAGCAACCGGTTCGATCTCCATCGGAAACCCAACCAGCATTCCGATGATTTTCTCATCATGCGTTACGACTACGCAGTTTTTGTAACTGAAGACCAAATCTTCCTGTTCATAGCGCCCTTGACCGACATCTAATATGTCCTCTTCTGGTGCTGCGAGTTTTGTCCAAATGTAATCGGCGAGGCCGTCGGAGGAAATCCTGTATAGTGTGGCGATGGTCCGACATTCCGATCGCTTCGCCGGTCTAAAGCTAGTCGTACCCGACATTACGTTACTCAGTTCTTTTATATCAGCTGAGGCTTGCAGGGATCCCTGCGGCTTATAGGTGTTGTCAGCGAGCTCTTAACTGTTCGCTATGTGAGTTGGGCGTCAGGGCACAACCCTAATTTGATAGACAGCGGAGCAAGTCCTGATCGTCCAGCAAGTTATTGAGAACCTGTGATAGTGCTAGGTTAATATCTGCCTCGTTTTTCTGGGCAAATTGATCGACAACCACTTCCTTTTCGGTGCTGCCGATATACAAACTTTCGTATTCTCGCTTGCCGTTGACAGCACAGATTCCCTTAAGCGCTGCCTCCGTGCGCTGTGTGCCAGTGAGCAGTCCTGTGCTATATGTGAACTTCAGACTCCGGACTTCGACCCGCAGCTCCCTCAGATCAACTTCTAACATACCAGTGGTGTCAAAGCCTTGCTGTTCGAGCCCTTCAGCAATTGCTGCATCGACCACTGCGGCGACGTCTTCGCGGACCGTAATTTCCGCGCCGTAACCCCCAGCACCCCGATGCCCAATCGTCGTTTCGGTTCTCTCATCCACGGTTGTCAGCGTAATTCGCCGACCCTCTCCGATGTGGGTGGGATCGATCTGTATTTCAGGTTTGAGGCTGACCTCCTGATCTGTATAAACACAGGCTGTTGCCAAGAGTGAAAGGCCGGCTAAAGTGAAGGCGATTTTCCTCATCTGTTACCCCCTTTCAGTCGTGTTCAAGAATGAGCGATCGATCGGCTTTCAAGCACAAAGGGCACTGGCAATCTTGGCAAGGCGAGTTACAGGTGCTTTGATGATTCACTGAATATGAATTAGTAGCGTGTACTTGGTGTAGATATAAGTGTAGCAATGGTTTCCGCCGTATGCCAGTCGCAAGTGTGCCAAATGTGTGACACCGTGCGCGCTATTTGAGGTCAATCTTTGCGAGCCGCCCAAAGGTGCGCTCTTTGTCTTCCTGTCTGAGTTTAGCGTATCGCTTCACAACCGCTGGGTTGCTCCATGAACCGGCTTGCATTAACTCCGACTCTGTGGCCCCTGCTTGAGCTAACCAACTCGCCCCTGAATGGCGCAGGGTGTGGAATGTTGAGCGCGGGTCCACGCCCGACTTCGCGACCGCCTTGTGCCATGTGGTGGTGCTTATCTGGCTGAGGTGGCGTCCCTGTTTCCCGTAGCACCACACCCACACCGGATTCTTGCCGACTTGCCTCTTGAGCGCTTCGAGCGCTTGGGGCACTAGCGGGACCACCTGTCTCTTGCCGCCCTTCATCTGGCCGCCCTCGATATAAACCTCAGCGCGCTCCAAGTTTACGTCTGCCCACTTGAGGTCCAGCACGTTTTGCTTTCGGAGTAAGGTTAGCACGGCGAAGATAATGAGGTCGCGCAGGTGGACGGGTAGGGCGGCACGAAGGCGCTTGAAGTCGGCGGGTGTTAGAAATAAATCGGCCTTGCTCTGGCGCTTGTCTTCTTTAATGCGCGGTATGTTTGGCACTGAGGTAAGCAGATGCCTTTCGTTCTTTGCCCAATTCAGGACCGAGCGTACCGCTGATAGAGTCTTGTTAATCGTGCCGATGCCGACTTGCCGATTCTTGCCGCTGGCTACCATGCCCGAGGTATCCGTGCGCCTGTCCTCGATTAGCTGGTCGATAACCTCGTGGTCTACATCGAGAAGGTCCAGGGTACCAATGCGCTCAGAGAGCCAGCGGATAACGTAACTCTCGATTACCTCGCCGCGCTGCGTGGTGTAGAGCTTCACCGCTGCGTCCCACGTCATGGTGTTTTGTACCAGCCCAAGGTGTTCCGCCAACATCATACGAGCGGCCTGCACGGCCAGTTCCTTGTTTCCGAC